>JACCZQ010000535.1 GCA_013695905.1 Chthoniobacterales bacterium | reverse complement strand
GCCCGGTGCTGCACTTCCGCCCCCACACCGGAAGGGTCGCACGCGGGCGGCTCATGTTGTATGCTGGTCGGCTTGGATGATCGAGCAATGAACGCCGCACCCGCAAACCACAGTCCCTGGCTGAGCCGCTTCATCTGGTCGCTCGCCGCCCTCACGCTGTTTTTGATTTGCAGCGGCGGCCTCGTCACCAGCAAAGGCGTCGGCCTCGCCGTCCCGGACTGGCCGACCACGTTCGGCTACAACATGTTCGCCTTTCCCTTTTCACAATGGGTCGGCGGAGTTTTCTTCGAGCATAGTCATCGGCTCATCGCCTCCGCGGTTGGCTTTTTTACCATCATCCTCGCGGTCTGGCTCTGGCGCGCCGACTCCCGAAAATGGATGCGCGTCCTCGGGTTGGTCGCACTCGGTGCCGTGATCGTGCAGGGAGTGCTGGGCGGGTTGCGGGTCACCATGTTGAAGGACGAGATCGGCATCTTCCACGCCTGTCTCGCGCAGGCCTTCCTCGGCCTGCTGGTCTTCATCGGCCTCGCGCGTTCCCGGGTGTGGAATGCGGCTCCGGTGCACAGCACCTCCGGTCCGCTCTGGCTGGCGATCGCCACCACCTTTCTGATCTTCGCGCAGCTGGCGCTCGGCGCCACGATGCGCCATCAACACCGCGACCTCGCCATCCTCGATTTCCCGGCGGCGTATGGGCAGGTCATCCCCGATGTGAGCGCAGAGAACCTCGCCACGATCAACCGCTGGCGCACAGCCCACGCTCTCTCTGAAGTGGACGCCGGTCACATCTGGCTGCAGATGGCGCACCGGATCGGCGCGGTCATTATCTCCGCCGGTCTTATCTGGTATGCCATGGCCTTGCGCCGCACCGCGCGGCCTCTGCGCACCCTGCTGACGCTCTCCAGCGTCTGGATTTTCTTGCTCGCGCTTCAGGTCACCCTGGGCGCGTGGACGATCTGGACCAATAAAGCGGCGGATGTCGCGACTGCACACGTCGCCGTCGGCGCTACCATGCTGACGCTGGGCGTGAGCATCTGGGCGATCTCGGCGCGGGGGCAGGCAAGCCGGCCGGCCTCTGCTATGATTCCGCAGACGGCGCCGGTCGCAGAAAGCGCCCACGCAGTTTGAAAACGGGGACGATGGAGAAAACAGCGAGCGTCGAGGCGCCGCCGCTCGTGAAGAGGGGCGCGTCAAATCGTATGCTGGTCGATTTCGCCGAGCTCATTAAGGCGCGCCTCACGCTGCTCGTGCTCGTCACCACGGCGGTCGGCTTTTATCTCGGCGCCGCCACGGTGGAACCGCTCGCGCTTTTTCACGTCGTGTTCGGCACCGCGCTCGCTGCGGCCGGTGCTGCTGCGCTGAACCAATGGTGGGAGTACCGCCTCGATGCATTGATGCACCGCACCCGGACGCGGCCCATTCCCGGCGGGCGCATGTCGCCGCGCGATGCGCTCCTCCTTGGAAGTTCCCTCGGCGTGGCGGGCGTTCTCTACCTCGCGGTCGCCTGCAATGCTCTCAGCGCGCTGCTCGCCGCCGCTACCATCGGCATTTATCTTTTCGGTTACACCCCGCTGAAGCGCATCAGCGTCAGCAACACGCTCGTGGGCGCCGTGCCCGGGGCGCTGCCGCCGATGATCGGCTGGGCCGCCGCGCGCCACGATCTCTCGTGGCCGGCGTGGAGTCTCTTCGCGATTCTCTTTTGCTGGCAAATGCCGCACTTCTTCGCCATCGCCTGGATGTTTCGCGACGATTACGCGCGCGCCGGCTTTCGGATGCTTTCGAGTCGCGACCTGAACGGCATCCGCAGCGGCCGGCAGAGTGTGTTCTTTGCCGTGCTGCTCCTCGGCGCGAGCGTGCTCCCGGCGCTGCTCGGGATTACCTCGCGCACTTACCTGCCGCTGGTGCTGTTGCTTGGGGTGCTGTTTCTGGGCCTGGCCGTGCGGTTCTATTTTAAACGCGAGACCGCGGAAGCGCGTCGCCTCTTCTTCGGATCGATCATCTACCTGCCGCTGTTGCTCGCAACGCTAGTGCTGACGAAGTCATGAACGACGCCACCACAACCACCCCGACGCCACCACCGGCTGCTCGCAAGCGCCGCGCCTCCATAAAATCCGTCCTCTGGTTCGGAGTGCTGCTCCTGATGCCGCTGCTCACCATTGCCTTCATTCTCGTCCTGCGGGATGCGCAGGCGCGGAAACTCGCCAGCCGCGCGCTCGTCAACTACGGGCACGTCCCATCCTTCCAACTCACCAATCAAGAAGGCCAACCCTTCGGGAGTGAGCAGCTCCAGGGGAAGATTTGGATTGCGTCGTTTATCTTCACCACCTGCCCCGGGCCCTGCCCGATGATCAGCAGCCGGATGAGTGGATTGCAGAAGCCGCTCAAGAATACGGATGTGCACCTGGTCTCCTTCACCGTCGACCCCGAGACAGACACACCGGAGGTGTTGCGGGAATACGCCGCGAAGTTAAAGGCGCGCCCCGGCCACTGGGATTTCCTGACGGGACAGCAGGAATACATCTTCGAGCTCATGCGGAACGGCTTCAAACTCGCCGTCGGTGAGGGCGACGAGGACAGCGGCGGCCCCATCCATACCACGCGCGCGGTGCTGGTGGACCGCACCGGCGCGATCCGCGGCTACTACGACATGACCGCCGGCGATGTCCCGACCAAGCTGGCGGCCGACGCGCACCACCTGTTGCGCGATCAACCCGCGAAGTAGCCTGTAGCTGTCGCCCTGCGGGCGACACGGGTCTGAGCGTAGTTCCGTCTGGAGGTGTGATTCCCCGCTAACCAATTGCTTTCTGGCGGCGCGGCGGCAGCGATTTCTCGCCACCACTGGAGCGGCGATCATCTCTCGGCTGATCCTTGGCGACGACTCCGAACCCTTCGCGAGCAGGCAAAGCGCCGCCCTTCCCAGGCGTGCCGTGAAAGGCTGCAGAGCCAACACGTCTGAAGTGCCGGAGGCACGACGGAATAGAGCCCGGAGCGACGCGCAGCAGAGCTCCGGGATCTCGCATATCGAGAATGTCCAAACCCCTGAAAGGGGTGACGGAACATGCTTCGGCAGATTCTGCGCCTGCGCTGGTTCATGTGCTTCGTTCCGTCGCCCCCTTCGGGGGCTTGTGCTCTGCGCGTGGGCTGGGTACCCGGGGTTCCGCTGGCGCTGCACCCCGGGCTTTATTCCGTCGCACCTCCGGTGCTTTGCGGTGGCCGCGATTTTTCTCCCGTCGCTGGTGTGGCAATCGCTCTACAT
>JACCZQ010000529.1 GCA_013695905.1 Chthoniobacterales bacterium | reverse complement strand
GTCTTCAAGATCCAGGCAAACATGGACCCGAAGCACCGCGATCATGCCGCCTTCATGCGGATCGTTTCCGGCGTATTTCAGCGGGACATGACCGTGCTGCAGCCGCGCACTGGAAAACGGCTGCGGCTGGCGAACTCGAAGCGGCTCTTCGCCCGCGAACGGGAGACCGTCGATGAAGCGTATGCAGGCGACGTGGTCGGCATCGTCGGCAACTACGATTTCCAGATCGGCGACACGCTCGCCGAGCAGACCGGCATCGCCTTCGACGAGATGCCGCGATTCGCCCCCGAGACTTTCGCCTTCCTGCACAATACCAGCGCGTCGAACTTCAAGCGTTTCCGCGAGGGTTTATCGCAGCTCCTGAAGGAAGGCGTGGCGCAGTCGTATGAGCTGGCCGACTCCGTCGCGCGGGTGCCGCTGCTCGGCGCCGTCGGCACGCTCCAGTTCGACGTGCTGCAGTATCGCATGGAGACAGAGTACGGCGCGCCGACGCGGCTGGAGTCCGCCTCCTGGAGTCTGGCGCGTTGGGTGGTGGAGAAAAATCCCACCACCGCCGCGCGTGCCGGAGAAGCAGCGCCCCGCCCGAAGCTTCTGCTACCCACCGGCTCCACCCTCGCGAAAGACATGCGGGGAGCGTGGGTGGTGCTCCTGCCTAACGAGTGGACCGCGCGTTATTTCGAGGAGAAAAATCCCGAGATGGAAGTGCTGCCGCTGCCCCCCGGCGCGTAGCAACCCGGAACGTGTTGCACAGAAGCCGGCGTTGTAGCCGGGGACGCTGTCCCCGGCCGGCCCTGTGCGCATCTACGCCATTGCACACCTCCGCTTGCCTCAGCTACACAGAAGAGTGCACAAGCACCTGCGGCGCCTCGACCGAATTTGGGTGAAGGACCCAGTTTACTTCATCACCACCTGCACCTATCGGCGTCAGCCAATCCTCACCGACGATTCTATCGCCGCCGTCCTCGTCGACGAATGGCAGAGTGCCCGCGATCGCCACGGATGGGTCATCGGCCGCTACGTCATCATGCCTGATCACGTTCATTTCTTCTGTTCCGCCGAATTAGAAGCCAAGCCGCTCGCTGAGTTCGTCGGCGCATGGAAGCGGTGGACCAGCAGGCGAGTCCACGCACAGGGCCAGCCGAGGACAGCGTCCTCGGCTACAGGGCGGCCGCTGTGGCAACGCGAGTTCTTCGATCACGTCCTGCGCTCCAGCGAAAGCTACTCAGAGAAGTGGAACTACGTCCGGGACAATCCCGTCCGCGCAGGATTCGTAGCGACAGCAGACGATTGGAAGCACGCCGGCGAAGTAGAACGGTTGACGTTGTAGCCGGGGACGCTGTCCCCGGCCGGCCCTGTGCGCAGCTACGCCATTGCACCCGGTCGAGGCGGCGGACTGATCCCAAAGGTTGAGGAGCCCGGCTCGCTCACTAACTACACCGCGCCGTTTGTCCGCGGCACGGCTCTGCCGCGCATGCTCGCCTTTCCGTAGCGCTTCAGAAACCGCTGCTCGCCTTCGCTCGTGCAGATCAGGATCAGATCTGCACCGGCGGGGAGGCGGGTGTCCGGCGTGGGATTCATCTCGAGCGCGGTGCCGGAACGCAGCGCGACCACGTTGCACTGCGTCTCTTTCGGAATTGCTGCTTCGGCGAGCGACTTGCCGACCAGCGCCGCCGGCACCTCGATCTCCGCCACGTGCAGACCTTCCGCGATCACCAGAATGTCCGTCCGCCGCAGCACGTTGAACATCGTCGTGGCGCCCATCGACGCGTACGACAACACGAAGTCCGCCCCGGCGCGGTGCAGGGTGGAGACATTCCGCTCCAGCGTGGTGCGGCTGATGATCTGCACATCCGGGCGGAGCCGCCGGCAATAGAGCGTCAGGTACACATTGGTGTCGTCATCGTGGGTGGTAATGACGACCGCCGGCGTCTCGCCCACGCCCGCTTTGTCGAGCGTCGCCCGATCGGCCGCGCTGCCATGGATGTATTTCTCATCGCGGATGCGGTCGCGATTTGTCTCGATGATGCGGTAATCCACCTCCCGCTCAGCGAGTGCGCGCGCCGTCGCCCGGCCCACGCGCCCTGCACCGATGATGATCACCGGTTCCGAGCTCACATGGTAGATGCAGAAC
>JACCZQ010000523.1 GCA_013695905.1 Chthoniobacterales bacterium | reverse complement strand
GTTCAGGTATTTCGCCGTCTCTGCGCCACTGTCGAGCACGCGCCCGCTGAAGGCGATCACCTCCCCCGTGTCATTGTGGATCGGGAATATGATGCGGCCGCGGAAACGATCGTAGACGTCGCCCTCCGGCCGCTCCTCATCGCGCGGCTTCACCAGCCCGCTCTGCAGAATGTCTGTGCGCCGATAACCGCGCTCGCGGGCCCAGTTCAGCAGCGCATCCCAGCTGTCGGGGGCGAAGCCGATTTGCCAGCTGGCGGCAATTTTCCCGTCGATGCCGCGCTTCTTCAGATACTCGCGCGCGGGCCGCGCCCACTCGCGTTTCAGCAGGTTCTCGTGAAACCATTCCGCTGCTTCCGAGTGGAGCTGGAGCAGCAGGCGCCGCGTCTCGTGCTGCCGATCGTCACTCGCGCTGAAGGTGCGATCCTCGATCACCGGAATTCCCGCCCGCGCCGCGAGTTTTTTCACCGCCGAGGGGAAATCCAGATGCTCGTAATCCATCACGAACCGGAAGACGCTCCCGCCGACATTGCAGCCGAAGCAGTGGAACGATTGCCGCTGCGGATTGACCGTGAACGACGGCGTCTTCTCCTGATGAAAGGGGCAGAGCGCCTTGTAGGCAGAGCCCGCGCGCTTCAACGGAAAATAGGCGCCGATCACCTCCACGATGTCGTTCGCAGCAGCGACTTGCTCGATGGTTTGTGTGGGGATGCTGCCCATGGGGCGGGAATTTCCGCTCGTTCGCGATGCGGACAGGTGGCAAGCTAATGCAGCGCGCCGTCGCTGCCACAGCAACGTTCCCCCTCATGAGAAGATTGAAACTTTTTCTGCTGCTCCTCCTGTTCATCGGGAGCGCTGCACCCATCGCGTCCGCGCGGGAGGAAATCCGAAAAGGCGACATCGTGGTGGTGCCGATCCGCGGCGAAGTCTCGCCTCCGATGTTCCTGTTTCTCCGGCGCGTGCAGAAAGCCGCCGAAACCGCTGGCGCCAGCGCGATGATCCTGGAGATGAATACCTTCGGCGGCCGGCTCGATTCCGCGGAGAAGATCACCACGTTGCTGAACCAGGCGACGATCCCCACCTACACCTTTATCAACACGAACGCCGGCTCCGCGGGCGCGCTCATCGCGATCGCGACGCAACACATCTACATGGCGCCGGTGAGCGCCATCGGTGCTGCCGCACCGGTGACGGCGACTGGCGAAGATCTGCCGGGCGCGTCGCGCGACAAGACGATCTCCTATTGGTCGGCGCTGATCCGCGGCACCGCCACGAAGAACGGCCACAATCCCGAGATCGCCGAAGCGTTCATGAACAAGGAGAAGGAGGTGAAGGTCGGCGACCGCATCATCTCCGCGAAAGACTCCCTGCTCACGCTGAATGCGCAGGAGGCGACCACGCGACACAACGGACGCCCGCTGCTCGCCGAAGGCATCGCTGCGTCCGTCGCTGAAGTGGTGCAGAAAGCAGAACTCCGCGGCCAGGTGGTGATGATCAAACCCACCGGTTTCGAGCGGCTGGCATTCTGGCTCACCGCACTCGCGCCGGTGCTGCTCCTCGGCGGAATGATCGGTGCGTATCTGGAGTTCAAGATGCCGGGCTTCGGCATTTTCGGCGCGGTGGCGGCAGTCTGCTTCGCGCTGTTTTTCCTCGGGCACTACTTCGCCGGTCTGGCTGGCTGGGAGGTGGCGGCGCTCTTCGTGCTCGGCGCGGCGCTGGTCCTGGCGGAGATCTTTCTTTTCGCGAGCACCACCATCCTCGTAGGAGCAGTCGGTGTTTTGTTGATGCTCGGCTCGCTCATCTGGACGATGATGGATCGTTACCCGGGGCAGAATTTCCTCCCGACAGCCGAGATGCTCCGGGTGCCACTGATGAATCTTCTGATCGCAATGCTGACCGCTGGAGTGCTGATCGCACTGCTGGCGCGGTATCTGCCCCGCACCGGCTTGTATCGCCGCTTTGTTTTGTCCGCAGATCTGCCCTCAGGGCCCTCGCTGACGGGAGCACCACGGGAGTTTCTTCCCTCGTTAGGCGTGGCGCCGGGAGCGGAAGGAACAGCCCTCACGATGCTGCGGCCGAGCGGCAAAGCGCGTTTTGCCGACCACGTGGTGGACGTGGTGAGCGAAGGTGACTTCATTCCGTCCGGTGCGGCGGTGGCGGTGGTGTCTGTGGACGGGATGCGGGTGGTGGTGAAGTCGACGGCGTAGCAGTTCGGCTGTTCGCATTCGATTGAGGCGTGGTGATGCTGGTTTGTCCTTAGGAGTGCGGTGCGTCCTCGCACCGCTTTCCTCACGCGGTGCTGGGGCAAGGCGACGGCATAGGGACGGTGGCGCTCTGGTGGCACCCGAGGCGGTCGACCTGCATTTGCGTGATGCGCTGGCGTTGCGGTTGTAGGCCGCGTCTCCCGACGCGGCGGGCGTTTGAGGTGGCACACGCGGACGGCGCCCGGTTCAGGGACGTTTTTTTAGCGGAGCAACACACCTACACGAAGCGGACGCCCCGCCGCGTCGGGAGACGCGGCCTGCAACGCAGCGGCGTCTAATGACGATCATCACGATTGATGTCGGCAATCCGCCGCTGAAACCTGGCGACGACTCCGAAAGCGTTCGCGAGCGGGCGCCGCGTCGCCCTCCAGCGCGCCTTTCGTGGTCCGCAGGCATACCGGCCACGGCCGCGCGTGTGGAAAGCGGTGCGAGGACGCACCGCACTCCCAAGGAGCTTAGCCGCCGGCTACGACGCGAACGAATTCGAGGCGATCGTTTTCGGCGATCTCGCGGGTGGGCCACTCGCGCTGATGCAACGCGAGGCCGTTGTGCTCGATGAGGATGCTGTTCGGCGGGAGGCCGAGCTTCTCCGCCAGTTCGGCGACGGTACGCGCGCCGCGGGTGTCGGCTTGCTCGCCGTTTAACCAGACCTTCATGAGGCGAGCAGCGCCTGGTCCCAATCTTTCCAAACCGGCTCAATCCCGCGGCGGCGCAGCACCTCCGCGATTTCCGCAGGGGAACGGTCGTCGCTGATTTCGAATTGGCCGGTGGCGAGCTGGTCGGCGCCAGAGTCGTATTCCGGAGCGACGATGCGGCCACGGACGGTCAGATGGAGATTCTCTGTGCCCTGGCGGGTGTAGCCGCCGGGTTCAGTGTGACTGCCGGCGCTCATCATGGTGATGCCGAGCGGCACCAGCGCGTCGCGCAGCGCGGCGCGTTCGCGGGTGCTCAGGACAATGCCGAGTTGCGGGAAACAGATCCGCAAGGCGCAGATCAGCTGCGCGAGTTCGCGATCGCTCATCGTAAACGCGGGCTTGAATCCACCTGCCGCAGGTCGCAAACGCGGCAGGCTAACGCTGATTTGCGCCTGCCAGCAACGCCGCAGCAGGTAATCCACGTGCGCCGCAAGAGCGACTGCTTCTTCGTGCCACGGGGCGAGCCCAAACAGCGCGCCGATCCCGAGGCGGCGGAACCCCGCATCGTAACCCCGTTCCGCGCAATCGAGCCGCCAGTTGAAATCGCGCTTCGGTCCAGAGGTGTGCATCTCCGAGTAGATGCGGCGATTGTAAGTCTCCTGATAAACGACAAGCGCTTCCGCACCAGCCTCGACGACCGGCTGGTATTCAGCGGTCTCCATGGGCCCCACCTCGATCGCGATCGAGGAGAAATCCGCCGCGAGCGCGCGCACGCATTCGGAGAGATAGCTGCCGCTGACAAACTTCGGGTGCTCCCCCGCCACGAGCAGCACCTGCCGGAAACCTTCCGCCGCGAGATGTCGCGCCTCCTTCACCACCTGCTCGAGATCGAGCGTGACCCGGAGGATCGGATTATCGCGCGAGAATCCGCAGTAGCGGCAGTTGTTGATGCACTCGTTAGACAGATAGAGCGGCGCAAAGAGCCGCATGGTGCGGCCAAAATTCTGTCGCGTGAGGGCGCGGGATTGCTGCGCCAGCGCCTCGAATTCGGCGTCGGATTTCGGCGCGATGAGGCGCTCGAACTCGCGCACGACACGCGATTTTTCAAGCGGCAAACTATCGAGCACCGGCGCGAATGACATCGTCGCGAAAGTTCGCTGCTCCGTCGCGCGCGCGCAATGGTAGGATTGGCGGCATGAGCCCTCCACGATTCGTGCCGCTGCCGCCACGGGAACTCCGCTCCGATGACGAAATCCTGCAATGTGCCGCAAGTTTCCGAATAGAAATTCAGCAGCGCCGCACCGTGCGCGAGTTTGCAGATCGCCCCGTCCCACGAGAAATCATCGAGGAATGCCTCCGCGCCGCCGGCAGCGCACCGAGCGGCGCGAATATGCAGCCGTGGCACTTCGTCGCCGTGAGCGATCCGGCGCTGAAGCAGCAGATTCGCACCGCCGCGGAACAGGAGGAAGAGGAGTTCTACACGCGCCGCGCGCCGCGCGAGTGGCTGGAGGCGCTCGCCTCGTTAGGCACAGACGCTCGCAAGCCATTCCTCGAGGTGGCACCGTGGCTCATCGCAGTTTTCTCGCAGCCGTTTCGGCAGAACGTCGATGGCACTCGCATGAAACATTACTACGCCACCGAGTCCGTTGGCCTCGCGACCGGCTTCCTCATCGCAGCGCTGCACCACGCCGGGTTGGCGACGTTAACCCATACGCCGAGTCCGATGGCAGTTCTGAACTCGCTGCTCGGCCGCCCCTCGCATGAGAAGCCGTTCCTGCTCCTGGTCGTCGGCCACCCCGCCGAGGGCGCGACAGTGCCGGACATCCAACGCAAGCAACTGGTGGAGATCAGCTCATTTCTTCCAGCTGCTCAGCTCGATCGCGCCGTAGCAGCGCGGCCGAGGCAGTAGGACGCTGGCCGCGACTCACCGGGGGAAAAAAAAACGCCGGGAACACATACAGTGTTCCCGGCGCTTTTGTAAGTTTAGCTAAGCGTTTTTTAGAACGCGAAGTTCAGTCCGGTGCGAACCTGGAAGAAGTCGTTGTGACCACCTTCGAGGTGGTTGTAGCTGACGTCGTTGGTCCAGCCGATACGCGGGGTGAAGCGCGTCTCGAATCCGACACCGTATTGAGCCATCAGACGAGCGTCATCCGTGTTGCCGCGTCTGAAGAAGTCATCGATATCGTCGTCATCGTCGAAGTTGAAGGTGTTGTCGTCGCCGCCGAAGATCAGGCCGGTACCAACCCAGGCGTAAGGCGCAAAGCGCGAGCATGGGATCGGGTAACGGAACGTGAAGTTCACAAGCCCGCCGCCGATGAAGTCGCTTTCATTATCGTCGCCGAAGAAGATGTCATTGCTGAAGTCGAACCGGCCGTTATCGCCGCGGTTGACCGCCAATCCGAACGCCTGGATACCGATGCCGAAGTAGCGGCGGAAAAAGTATTTTACGTCAATCGCGCCGCCCCATGCGTGGTCCACGCCGAGGTAGGTGTCTTCGCGATACTCGTTCGCCGTCGGGGCATAGATGCCCGAAATGCCGATGTTCCATTCGTTATCCGCATACCACTCTGGGCATGGGGCCTGTTCGACTGCTGCTTGCTTCATCTCCTTGCCGGAGTAGGTCGACGTGCCGGCAAAAGCTGCCGACGCGAACGCGGTCACTGCGCACAAGGTTAAGGTTAATTTCTTCATAGTGTTGCTCCTGTTTGTTTGGTTAAGTTCCGGCTCCCTGTCTGTTCATGCGCCGGCAGCATCTTGGCGAATTACTCGTTAAACGTATTCCCCAATGGGGCCGATTGTGCCACAAACCACACCCTTTGCTAACGATTTTTCAAAAAAAATTTGAACGAAATGACTACCCTGCTGCGGCACTGTCGCTCGGGCTACGGCTTCAATTCCGCACCGGTGTTCGCGTCGGTGACCGTGAACTTCTCGTGATGATAGCCCGCGTCGGCGCGGAACATTAGCCGGCCGGCGTAACGCCGCTCCAGCTCGACGAGCAGTTCTTCGTCCTCTTCCTTGAGACGCTTCAGCACGTCGGGATTGAGGATGACGCGGATGTCGTGGATGCTGTCCTGGTATTTCCGCATCACGGTATTGAGCATCCGGTGCAGCTCCACGCTGGTAGTCATGGACGTTTTCACCACGCCGCGGCCCTGGCAGTAGGGACAATTCTCGTAGATGGAATCGCTGAGACTTTCCTGGGCGCGTTGCCGCGTCATTTCCATCAACCCGAGCGCGGAAAGTGGCAGCACGTGCGTCTTGGCTTTGTCGCGCCGGAGCCGCTCTTTCATCAGACTGTAAATCGCCTGCTGATCGCGTCGGCTTTTCATGTCGATGAAATCGCCAATGATGAGGCCGCCAACATTCCGCAGCCGCAATTGGCGCGCGATCTCGTCCGCGGCTTCGAGGTTCGTTTGGAGGATCGTCTTCTCCACGTCACGGCCGCCTTTGTTGCGACCGGTGTTCACGTCGATGGCGACGAGCGCCTCCGTCTCGTCGATGACGATGTAGCCGCCGCACTTCAGCCAGACCTGGCGATGAAAGGCATCGTCGATCTGCTTCTGCACGCCGAACGTTTCGAAGATCGGTGCGGTGCCATCGTAGAACTGGATGCGATTTCGGGCACGGCGGGAGATCTGGCCCACGAGGCCGTTCATCCGGTCGATGGCGGCGCGGTCGTCGCAGACCACCTCATCGATTTCGTCCGTGAGAAAATCGCGCACAGTCCGTTCCACCAGATCCGGCTCCTCGAAGACGCGGCAGGGCGCCTTGTCTTCCTTGATGGCTTGCTCCACCCGCTGCCACTGCTCGAGCAGGAACGCCAGATCGCGCACAAAGTAACGGGCCCGCTGCCCCTCGCCGACGGTGCGGATGATGACCCCTATGCCTTCCGGGATGT
>JACCZQ010000509.1 GCA_013695905.1 Chthoniobacterales bacterium | reverse complement strand
ACGAAGACCGTCCGCAGGCCGGATTGGTTATACAGCTCCTCCTCGAACGGGAAGATGCAGAGCATCAGATCGAGATACCTCGCCATCTGCGGAATGCGGCGCCGGTTCCACGCCCACACCTGCGGACTGATGTAGTAGATGATCTTGAGCTGCGGAAATTGCGTCCGGAGCGCGCGGGCCAGGCGGAGATTGAAGCCGGGGTAATCGATCAATACCACCGCGTCCGGCGTGGTGGTGCTGATCTGCGCGATGGTGGCGGCGAACTCGCGGCGGAAGTAGCCGTATTGCTTCAGCACCTCCCAGAGGCCGAGCACGGCAGCGTGTTCGCTCCAGTCGATGAAGTCGCTGCCAGCGATCGCCTTCATGCGCGGACCGCCGCGGCCGGTGAAGCGAAGGTCCGGTTGCAGCTGCCGGAGCGCGGCCATCAAGGCGGCGCCGTGCGTGTCGCCGCTCGCCTCGCCTGCGACGAAGTAGAGCTTCATAGAGTAGCGCGAGCTTCCAGCTTGCGGCCGATTCGATGCAAGCTGGAAGCTTGCGCTACATTTCTGCTGGCCACAGCTGCGAGCGCGCTACTGCTCGGCAGCGATGCGTTTGGTGATCTCCACCGCGAGAGCGAGCGCCGCGGTGGCCTGGTCGCCGGAAACCATCGGGGCGCGGCCGGTGGCGGCGCACTCCATGAAGCTCGCCAGCTGCCGCTTCAACGGTTCCTCGCGCTCGATCTCCACCTCCTCCTTCTCGATCCCAGTGGCGGTCCGGCGGTAGATTTCGCCGGATTGACCCTGGTAATCGAGCGAGAGATAGGCGTCGCCTTGGAAGACGCGGATTTTTCGCATTCGCTCCGGGCTGATGCGGCTGGAGGTGATGTTCGCGATGCAGCCGTTCTCGAATCGCAGCCGCGCGTTCGCGATATCTTCGCCGCGGCTCAGCACCGGCACGCCGACGGCATCGATCGTCTGCACAGGAGAGCGCACGAGATGCAGAATGATTTCCAAATCGTGGATCATCAGGTCGAGCACCACACCGATATCGGTGCTGCGATTCGGATACGGCGAGAGCCGGTGCGCTTCGATGAAACGCGGCCGCGTGAGCCGCTCCTCCAGCGCGCTGAGCACAGGATTGAATCGCTCGACGTGCCCGACCTGTAACACCAGCTGCCGCTCCACCGCCAACTCCGCCAGCGCGCTGGCATCAGCGGTGTTCTCCGCGATCGGTTTCTCGATCAACAGGTGTTTGCCGGCGCGGAGCAACTCCGAGGCAACAACGAAGTGGCTGCTCGTCGGCGTGGCGACAGAGGCGGCGTCCACGCGCTGCGCGAAATCTTCCAGCGATGTCGCCGCGTATGTGCCGAACTCCTGCGCCAGCTGCTCCGCCTTGGCCGTGTCGGTGTCGAAAATCGCGGCGAACTCCGCCACCTCCTGCTCGGCGTAGAGCCGGGCGTGATTCTTGCCGATGTGCCCGACGCCAACGACCCCGACGCGCAGCTTGCTCATCGAGCAGGCGCTGCCGCCTCCAGCTCGTGTTCGAGGAACCACTGGTAGGTGCTGGCGATCCCCTCCCGCAGCGCGATTTTCGGTCGCCAGCCGAGGCCGTTCAGCTTTCGCACATCGAGGAGCTTGCGTGGTGTGCCATCCGGTTTCGTCGCGTCGAAGGTGAGCTCTCCTTCAAATCCGATGACGTCGCAGATAAGCTCCGCCAGTTGGCGGATGGAGATGTCCTCTCCGCAGCCGACATTCACGATCTCCGGCGAGTCGTAATTCTTGAGCAGGAACACACACGCGTCTGCCATGTCGTCCACGTGCAGGAACTCGCGGCGCGGGTCGCCACTCCCCCACACCATCAGCTCGGAAGCGCCGCTGATCTTCGCCTCGTGCGCCTTGCGCAGGAGCGCCGGCAACACATGCGACGACAACAGGTCGAAGTTGTCGTTAGGCCCGTAGAGGTTTGTCGGCATCGCGGAGATGTAGGTCTCGCCATACTCGGAGGCGTAGGCCTGGCAGAGTTTGATGCCGGCAATCTTGGCGATTGCGTAGGCGTCATTCGTCGGCTCGAGCGGGCCAGTGAGCAGCGCCTCTTCCGGGATCGGCTGCGGCGCGTGTTTCGGATAGATGCACGAGCTGCCGAGGAACAGGAGCTTCCGCACACCGGTGGCGTGCGCGGAGGTGATGACATTGTTCTGCACCTGCAGGTTATCGAGCAGGAACTCGACTGGGAAATCGTTGTTCGCCTTGATCCCGCCCACTTTCGCGGCGGCGAGCACCACCACGTCGGGGCGTTCCATGGCGAAGAACTCGGCGACGGGCCGTTCCTGCGTCAGGTCCAGCTCGGCTCGATCGCGCTTCAGCAGGTTCGTGAACCCCTCGCCCTCCAGCCGCCGCACGATCGCGCTGCCGACGAGTCCCCGGTGCCCCGCGACGAAAATTTTGTCCGATTTTTCCATGCTTCTCCCGCTCTTGTTTACCATTTTCTTTTTTAAGCTGATGCGCAATCCTCACTTCGTGGCGACGCGACAATCCCGGCTCCCGGTTCAGAAGACGTATAAACTCTACAT
>JACCZQ010000329.1 GCA_013695905.1 Chthoniobacterales bacterium | reverse complement strand
TTTCCAGCCAGGCGATGGCGCCGTCAGCGTCGCCCGTCGCGGCGTGGATCGTCGCCATATCATAAGGTGAAAATTGCACCGACCGCGCCATTACGTCCTGCACAATCCTGTCCGCCTCGGCACGGTTTCCGGCCATCGCCTGAGCGTAGGCTAGTTCGAGCAACGACCAGCCAGACGTCTGGGAGAGCTCCACATACTTTTGAGTCGCCTCGATCGCCTGCGCGAAGTCGCCCATCTGGGTGTAAATCTGGCCGAGAACCTGGTAGGCGGAAGCAAAGTTGGGCTCCAATTCCAGAGCGTGTCTACACGGCTGGATCGCCGGTTCGTAGCGGCGCGCGAGAAAAAGAATTCTCCCTTTTGCTACTCGTATCGTCGGCGAAAGCGGTTCGTCGCTGAGCGCCGCGCTGATCTCGCGCAATGCCTCTTCGGTCCGGCCCGCCTGCGCCAAATGCCGCGCATACCAGTGATGGGCCGACGCGCTGTTGGGATTAAGCGCGAGCGCTTTCTGGAAATCGGCCTCCGCCGCTGGCCAATTCCATTCGAAGTCGTTGAGCAGGATCGCGCGTGACACGTAGCCGTCGGCCAATTCTGGATCCAACGCCAGAGCGGACGAGACCTCCGGCCAGGCGTGCGCCGCAGCTTCCTCGCCCGTCATTGCCCCGATTTTTCCCAAGAGAATATAGACATCGGCCACTCCGACTCGACCGAGCGCGAACTGCGCGTCTCTTGTGATGGATTCCTGAAAGAGCCTGAGCGCCTGCCGAATCGACTCCACCGTGCGCTTGTTCAATAAATGGCGGCCGCGCAAGTAAAGGTCATAGGCTTCGGGATCATTCGTCGCCAGCTTGGCAATCTCCCGGCTCTCCTGGAGTTGCAGTTCGATTCGGAGCGCCCGTGCCACTTTCCGCGCCACATCGCTCTGCAGCGAAAGCGCATCCTGCTTATTTGCATCGTAACTCTCTGCCCAAAGGTGATGACCGGTCGCCACCTCCACCAGTTGCGCATAGACCCGCACCCGCCCGGCCGCACGATTGATACTGCCTTCGAGGACGTGCGTGACGTCCAGTAACTTGCCGATCTTCCGGATGTCCTCGCTCTTGTTCTTAAAGACAAAGGAGGAGGAACGCCCGGCCACACGCAGGCCTCGAATTTTCATCAGTGTATTGATGAGCTCCTCGGTCATCTCGTCGCTGAAGTACTCCTGATCTTTGCCGGGGCTCTGATCGATAAACGGCAGGACGGCGATCGCGCGCCGGACGGGACGGCTGAATTGAAAATAAAAGAGACCGGCGCCCAGGCAGAAAAGCAGAAGGATCACGCTCCCCGCCAAGAGCAAGCGCCTCCGCTTGCGTGTGCTCTCCGACGCCTGCGCCTGGGCCAGCTTCAACTTTTTCGGGACGATGGGATTTCCGAGTTTCTCGCTGTAGAAGTTGAAAACAGAAACCTTGCGCCCATGTTTTACCTCACACTCACCGAGGTCGTGCAGGTGACGATTCCACCGCGAGTACGGCGCGAGATCATCGGCCACGCGCTTTGAAACAAGGATGTGCCCCGCGTCACCGCAATCCATTACGCGCTGTGCCATGTCGATCCCGGCCCCGGCCACATTGGAGCGGTCGTTGACATCGAGAATCTGATTGACCGGACCACTGTGGATTCCCATCCGCAAACGGATATCGGCCCGGTCTTTCAACTCCGTGCTGATCTGCATCGCACATTCGATCGGCGCCTCCGGATCGCCAAAGAAGACCAACGCCATCCCATCCCCGGTCGGCAGGCGGGTCAGCTTGCCCTCCGCTTCGGCCGCGCGAAAACGAGGCGCGTTTCGCACGATCTTCGTCAGCTCTGCCATGACCCGACTCTGATCGTGAATGAGCAGCGTCGAGTACGCCACGACGTCGATCGTCAGAACGTGGGCGATCTCGAGCTTTAATTCTGGTTCGCTATCAGCGGCCATGGATTCCGGGGGGAGAATTGCTGTTCTCCAGCACCACATACTGCTACGGCAGGTATTCCGCCGAGTTGCGCAGGAAAACTCAAGCTCTTACGCGGGAACCCTGCCCGCAGCATCCGCTCCGGCTGCTGCTACTTCGTGCCGGTGGCGAACACTGTCTGGAAGTGAGGCGATTCCTTCTCGCGCGCGACGACGGTAATCTCGACTTTGTGGAAGCCGCTCTCCTCCAGCCATTGGTGGAGCTGCACTTCGCTAAAGCCGAGCCAGTGGTCGGCGTAGAGCTCGCGCGCCCGGTCGAATTGATGCGAGAGCAGGTCGAGAATCACGAGCCGTCCGCCGGGCTTCAGAATGCGATGCGCGCCGGCAATCGCCCGCTCTGGATGGATGGCGTGATGCAGCGCCTGGCTCAGAATCGCGAGATCGACACAGCCTTTCTCGATCGGCGGATCTTCGATGTCGCCGAGGCAGTATTCCAGATTCGTGAAGCCGTGCTCCTGCGCGAGACGCGCGCCGAACTCCACCATCTTCGGCGAATTATCGACCGCGATCACCTTCTTCGCCGTCTTCGCCAGCAGCTGCGACAGAGTCCCCTCACCCGCGCCGAGATCCGCCACCGTCTGCGCCGGCAGCAACGCGATCAACGTATGCGCCAGCGCCTGCCACGAACGGCCGGGCACATAGCTGCGGCCAAATTTCCCCGCCAGCTCGTCGAAATACGCACGCGCTTTGTCGCTCCGTTTCCGCAGCACCAGCTTTAGCGCGGTCGCGTCCTTCGCCGTCTCCGGCACTTCGCTCGCGAGGGTGCGGATCAGCTCGTTCAATTGGGAGCGGGCGGCATTCGGATCCTCCTTCCGCACCATCCCGTAATAGACGTTCTTCCCCGCGCGACGGTCCTCCACCACGCTGGCGCGTTTGAGTTGCGCCAGGTGACTCGAAATTCGCGATTGCCCCATCCCGAGAATTTCCTGCAGCTCGGCCACGGAAAGCTCCTCCTGCTCGAGGAGCAGCACCAGCCGAAGCCGGGTCGGATCGGCCAGCAGGCGGAGGAAATTTAAAGTTGACGCCATGGAATGAACTACGATATATCTACGCATCATGATTGGTCAATATGATCAACCAGGCCGCTCCTGAATCGTCTTAACCAAACCAGCAACAACAATACATGGCTCGCCGTTTCATTTTCTCCTCCGAATCCGTCGGAGAAGGTCACCCCGATAAAGTTTGCGACACGATCTCTGATGCGATCCTCGACGCATGCCTGACGCAGGATAAAACCAGCCGTGTCGCCTGCGAGACATACGCGAAGAGCAATATCGTGATCGTCGGCGGCGAGATCACCGTCCCGAACATCAAATCGCGTCACCTCGAGGACGTGATGCCGATCAACAAAATCGTCCGCGATGCGGTGCGCGAGATCGGCTACGTGAACAGCGACGACGTCTTCCACGCCGATAAGATTTTCGTCAACAACATCATCACGGGCCAGTCGGAAGACATCAGCCAGGGCGTCGACGCGAAGGAGGCGAAAGGTAAGAAAACCGCCGAGCAAGGTGCCGGTGACCAGGGCCTCATGTTCGGCTACGCCTGCGACGAAACACCGGAATTAATGCCGGCGCCGATCATGTTCGCCCACCGCCTCGGCCGCGAGCTCACCCGCCTCCGGAAGAGCGGCAAATACCCATGGCTCCGCCCCGACGCGAAGTCGCAGGTCTCCGTCATCTACGAGGACAACAAACCCGTTGGCGTCTCAAACGTGGTCATCTCCACCCAGCACGCCTCAGAAGCAGAACACAAGGACATCGAGAAGTTCTGCATCGAGAAAGTCATCGCGAAGGTCCTGCCGAAGAAGATGATGAACGGCACTACCGAGTATCTGATCAACCCCACTGGCCGTTTCGTCGTCGGCGGTCCGCAGGGCGACACCGGCCTCACCGGCCGTAAAATCATCGTCGACACCTACGGCGGCATGGGCCGCCACGGCGGCGGCGCCTTCTCCGGCAAGGATCCGAGCAAAGTCGACCGCAGTGCCGCTTACATGGGCCGCTGGGTCGCGAAGAACGTCGTGGCCGCTGGCTTGGCCCGTCGCTGCGAAATTCAGTTCGCCTACGCGATTGGCCATCCGCAGCCGGTCAGCGTGCACGTGAACACCTTCCTCACCTCCACCGTCGACGAGGAGAAGATCGAGAAAGCCGTCATGCGCACCTTCAGCTTCAAGCCCGCCGACATCGTGAAGCAGCTCGACCTGCTCCGCCCGATTTACAGCAAGACCACCAATTACGGCCATTTCGGCAAAGACGATCCCGATATCACCTGGGAGCGCACCGACATGGCTGACACACTCAAGAAAGCCGTCAGATAATCGTCCACAGATTTCACGGATTTACACAGATTTGATGGAGCAGGATTCCGAGACGTTCGCGATTATCGGTGCCGCCATGAAGGTGCACCGGGAGCTCGGGCACGGCTTTCTGGAGATCGTCTATCAAACCGCGCTCGCACTGGAATTTCAGGAGCGTGGCATCCCTTTCAAAGCCGAAGTGGCGCTGCCAATCCGCTACAAAGGCAAAC
>JACCZQ010000324.1 GCA_013695905.1 Chthoniobacterales bacterium | reverse complement strand
GCGCTGCACTTCATCCTGCCGCCGTCGTTCGACTCTGCATGGGCAAAAGCCCAACTCATGCTGGTCACGGAGGTGGAGCTCGCCGGCAAACGCGCCATGGTCTCCGCCCTTGCGCCTAACGAGAGCTACAGCTGCGACACGTTCGATCTCGCCGCGGTTGACGCGCTCCCGCAGCTCGCGCCGATGCAGATGCTCACGCGCGAAGAATTCCTCCGGTTGCTCGTCGCGCTGCGCGGGCATCCTCGTGTCACGTTTGGGAAGGCGACGAAAGTGGAAATCGCCAGCACGATCCACCGCCCGCACGCGACGGTGAGACGCGGCCGCGGCGACTCGTTAGACCTGCAGCCGCAGGAGCCACTCCTCTGCGCGGTCGGCAGCTGCTGGGTCTTGCGCGGAAATCGCTTCCGGCCGCTCGCTGAGGGCGTGCCGGAGCGGTTCACGATCGCCGATGTGCCGCGACTCCGGAGCTGGTTCGAGATCGAGGGTGAGCTGCCGCACGTGGAGGTGGCGACGCCCCAAATTGCCGCCACGATCGAAGGCTCGCTCCGCGAAGTGCGGGTGCAGCTCCGCGCCCGATATGGCGACGCGGCTTACCCGCTTGCGGCGCGATCGCCGGAGGTGCTCTCATTGCCCGGAGCCGGCGGGCTGCGCAACCTCATCGCGGAACGTGCTGCCATGCACCGCCTCGAAGAACTCGGCTTCGCCTGGCGCGGTGAGCAGCTCGTGCTGACGAACGAGAACCGCACCGCGCGGTTCTTCGCCTTCGAATACCCGCGGCTGCAGAAAGAGTGGCAGTTGCAGCTCTCGGCGCAGGCGACAAAGGCGACGGCCGAGCTGGAGCCGCTACAGCCGAAGATCGAGGTGGTGGGGTCCGGCACGGATTGGTTCGAGCTGCAATACTCGTTAGGCACGCCGGACGGGCAGGCGGTTTCCGCCAGCGAGCTGCAGCGGCTGCTGCGGTCGGGGCAGAATCGGGCGCGACTGAAGAACGGCCGCACCGCGGTCTTCGACACGGAGGCGATGACCGACTTCGAGGAGGTGCTGCGCGACACCGACCCGCAGCAGGTGCAGCCCGGCAGGTATCGCGTGCCGCGGGCACAGGCGGGGTATCTGGCGGCGACAGCGGAGGAGCTGGGCAGCGCGTTGCAGCTGGCCACGCAGCCGGTGAACGCGCCGGAGCTGGGCTCGTTAGGCGAGAAGCTGCGCGAGTATCAGCGGGAGGGTGTCACCTGGCTGTGGCGGCAGGCGCAGAGCGGGCTCGGCGGGATTCTCGCCGACGAAATGGGCCTCGGGAAAACCGTGCAGACGCTGGCGTTTCTCCGCGCGCGGAAAGGCGCGGAGCCAGCGCTGATTGTCTGCCCGAGTTCGTTGGTGACGAACTGGCAAAACGAGACACAACGTTTCACGCCCGAGCTGCAGCTGCTGGTTTTGGAAGGTGGGGATCGGCACGCGCGGTTTGGGGAGATTGGCCGCGCGGATGTGGTGCTGACGAGCTACGCCTTGCTGCAGCGCGACGCTGAGAAATACCAGCAGGTGCAGTTCTCGACGGTGGTGCTGGATGAAGCGCAGCAGATCAAGAATCCCGACACGCAAAACGCGCAGGTGGCATTCTCGTTGCGCGCGCGGACTCGGTTTGTGCTAACCGGCACGCCGATCGAGAACTCGGTGCGTGATCTTTGGTCGCTGATGAATTTTGCGCAGCCGGGGTATCTCGGCACGCGGGCGGATTTTCGGGAACGATATGAGCTGCCGATCTCACGCGGCGAGGCGCCGGAGGTGCAGCGACGGCTGGCGCGGCGGATGCGGCCGTTTCTGCTGCGGCGCAAAAAGACGGAAGTGGCGAAGGATCTGCCGGAGAAGCTCGAGCAACAGGTGCTGGTGGAGCTTACGCCAGCACAACGCGCGGCTTACGATGGATTGCTGCGCGAGATTCAGGGCGGGCTGAGCAGCGAACGCGGAAATGCTGGTGCAGTGCGGATGAAGATGCTGGTCGGTTTGCTGCGGCTACGGCAGGTGTGCTGCGATCTGCGGCTGCTGAAGGTAGCGCAAGCTTCCAGCTTGCAGTCTGAAGAAGGGACCAAGCTGGAAGCTTGGGCTACTATGTCAGCCAAACTGGAGCTGCTGGATGAGTTACTGGAAGAGGCGATCGATGGCGGCCACCGGGTGCTGCTGTTCAGCCAGTTTGTGTCGATGTTGCAGCTGATCCGCACTCGACTGGAGGAGAAACAGATCGCGTTCGCTTACCTCGATGGGCAAACGAAGGAGCGGCAGGCGGTGGTGGATCGGTTTCAAGCAGACGCTGCAATTCCGGTGTTTCTGATGAGTCTGAAGGCCGGTGGGGTGGGACTGAATCTCTCCGCGGCTGACACGGTGATTCACTTCGATCCGTGGTGGAACTACGCGGCGGAAGCGCAGGCAACTGATCGCGCGCATCGCATCGGACAGACGCGTGTGGTGACAGCTTACAAGCTGATCGCGCGCGACACGGTGGAGGAGAAAATCGTGCAGCTGCAGGCGCGGAAACGCAGCACAAGCGAGGTGATGGTCGGCAGCGAGGAGCCGTTGATGAGCGGCCTAACGAGTGAAGACCTGCAGGAGTTGCTGAGCTGAGGCGGCCTATTTTTTCGTCTCGCTGCTTTTCTGGATTTCGTCGAGGTCGATGTCGTCGTTCTTGAGCTGACCTTCGAACGCTTTGACAAAGGCGTTGCGGAAGAC
>JACCZQ010000322.1 GCA_013695905.1 Chthoniobacterales bacterium | reverse complement strand
TAATTAATCCTGATCTCTCTGGGAGGATCGGGAGCAGAGGAGAGGATCGGGATAAGGATCAGGATCAAGAGCAGGAGAAAGGCAGACGAGCCCCCCCTCGCTCACCACATCTTTTTTGAATCCAAATGATCCTCCCGGCGCATCTCACTTCCAAAGAGGCAATGCGCACGATGAACACAATCCCGATCCGACCACTGATGACATTGAAATTCCTTACCCTCGCCGCGCTGACGCTGGCGTGGCTGTTGCTCTCCGGTTGCAACCGATGGGTCGGCGAAAGGGGCAATGGCAACATCGCGGCGCAAGACCGTGAAATTCAGAATTTCACCACACTCCAGGCCGACGGTGCCTTCGAGGTGAACTGGACCAGCGGACCGCCGCGGCTCACCATTCGGACCGATGAAAACCTGCTGGAATTTATCCGCACTGAGGTGTCCGGCGGGAAGCTGACGATCGACTGGTCGCGGTCACTGCGGAGCACCGAGGGGATCAAGGTGGAGGTCGCGAGCGAGTCGCTCCGCGCGGTGGAGCTGAATGGCGCGGTGCGCATGACGGCGGAGCAGTTGGCCGGGCCGGAGCTGGTCCTGGAAGCGAACGGCGCCACGCGGGTGACGCTGAGCGGCTCCGTCAATGCGATCAGCGCGACGATGAACGGCGCCAGCCGGTTGCATGCTGAGGCGCTCGAGACGCGCGCGGCGGAGCTTGAGATCAATGGCGCCGGGCGCGCGGATATCAACGCGTCCGAGGTGCTGCGCGTGGCAGTCTCGGGCGCCGGGCGCGTGAACTACGTCGGCGACCCGCAGGTACACAAGGAGATCAGCGGCGCCGGCAGCGTGCGGCGGCGGCAGTGAGCCTGTCGCGCCGGGCGATTCAGCGCCAGCGGGTTGCTGTCACGATTTTGATTTCTTCTGCGCCGCTTTCAGCCGGTCGCGCAGCTCGGCGAGCCGCTTTTCGGTAAAGGTGACCTCGGCGCTGTTCGCCTCCAGTGGCGCGAGTGATCCGCCTTTGGATTCAATGCCATCTTCAGCCGCTTTGGCCCGTGCCTTGAGCCACTTCGCCTGCTCGGCGACGAGGGCGGTGCGCTCCTTCGGGCTGAGCACCTCATACAACCGCACGTAGGCGATGAAGAGCTGCGCATCCGTCATGTCCGCTACTTCCCGGCTGAGGCGATTCATCTCGGCCTGTGAGTTCGCCTCCTTGAGCTGCTCCAGCGCTGAGCGGATGGAAGGCGCCAATGCCGGCAGCCAATTGTCCGGCACGATGCGCGTCGTCTGCGCACCCACAGGAGCAGCGCTGAACACGACCCCGCCCGCGCAGAACAGCAGCACCAGGAGAAGCCGCTTCATGCCCCCTGCCCGTCGCTTCTCTCACGATTTCCGGCTTCCAGCATTCTCACTCGTTTATCGAGATACGGCAGCCGGATTGTCAAGGTAAGGCCGCGCCCCTCCTCGCTTTCGAGCGCCAGTTCGCCACCGTGTTCGCGCACGATGCGGCGCACGATGAGGAGTCCCAAGCCGGAGCCGGATGGCTTCGTGGTGTGGTATGGCTCGAAGACGCGGCTCAGGTTTTCGGCCGACATTCCGCCGCCGGTATCGGTGAAGCTGACCAGCACGTGGGTCGCATCCATGTCGGTGTGGATGCGGAGCACGCCTCTGCGTTTCATCGCTTCGAAGCTGTTCTTGATCACGTTATAGAACGCCTGCTTCATCTGGTCGCGGTCCACCTCGAGCGGCGGCAATCCGGAATGCAACTCCTGGTGCACGACGATGCCGCGGTCTTCGATTTCCGGCGCGAAGAACCGCACCGCTTCCTCGACGATGCTGTTGATGTTCTCCGGGTGGAGCTGCGGTTTGGAAGGGCGGATCGCCTTCAGAAATTGCGTGACGATCGAGTCGAGGCGGCTGATCTCCGACCGCGCGATATCGATCGACTCCTGCAGCTCTGCGCGCACCTGCGTGTCGAGGGTGCGCACCTTCCGCTCCATGAGCTGGAGGTGGATGTGGAGTGAGTTGAGGGGATTGCCGATCTCGTGCGCGACGCCGGCGGCGAGCAGCGTAAGCGCATTCAGCCGCTCGGATTCGATCGTCATCTCAGCGGAGCGTCTGCTCTCGGTGATATCCCGCAGAATCATGGCGTGGCCGACCGGCTCGGCGTGCGAGAAGCGGGCGCGGCTCTGTTTTTCCCGCCGCTCGATGAGAAGCGGGACGATGTAGAAATTGATGAACTTGTTCGACGGGTAGAAGATCTCCATGTCGCGGCTGACGGGGCCGGCGGAGTTCGAAAGTGCGTCCCAATCCAGGCCCCGCACCCGTTCATCCAGGCGCTTCCCGATCGCGTTCTCTGCCTGCAGGCCGAAGAGCTGACAGGCCGCTTCGTTCACATAAGTGATGCGGCCTTTCGCGTCGGTGACGATGATGCCTTCCTGGATGGAATTGAAGACGGTCTCGATGAGGCCTTTTTCCTGCGCGAGCTGCAGTAGGTAGTTCTGCACGTCTTCCGGCCCGACGCGGCCGAGGCGCTCGATGAGTTTGTCAAGAAAGCCGGACTTCATGCGATGCGAGCGGTGCCGTTCACGTGCAGCGGAAGCATAGAGACGGAGCGAAAGAAATCGAGCGCGGCGCGACCGGCGCGGGCGAGCTGCGCGAAACGCGACACAAGTGACATCAGCTTTCCTCGTCTGCTCGTTAGGCAAAGCCGGCGCGGCGGGTCGTAAATCGCTGCACTTTGTGAGTTGGCGGACACGCCGGACGCGCAGAGATTCGAATCTACCACGATGAAAGTGCAACAAGCCGGCGGGCACCTCGACCAGATGATGCGCCAGACGCGCGCGCACCATGTGCAGCTCAGCGTCATGGCGGATATGAAGGCGAACGGCCTCATGACGATCGCGGCGCTCATGCTGACGTTCTCGGCGCCGTTCATCGTCCGGGAGGAATTCCGCTTCGCCGTGCTCGCGCTCATGATCTCCTGTCTGGCCACGATCGTGCTCGCGGTCTTCGCCGTGATGCCGGGCATTCCGCTGCGGGTCCGGAAATTGCCCGCGCCGGACCTGCGC
>JACCZQ010000313.1 GCA_013695905.1 Chthoniobacterales bacterium | reverse complement strand
GGCGGCGGGTGGAGCGGCGGCCACGGCAGCCGCAGCCGGAGCGACGGCGGCTGCTCCAGTGCCGGCGGCAGGCGCGGCGGCTGCGACGGTTGCTCCAGGCGGGGGCGCGGCGGCGGGTGCTCCAGCTGGAGGGACGACAGCACCCGGTTCTGGTCCGGCTGCGGTTGGTGCTCCCGGTGCGGGCGCGGCTGCACCGGTCGCACCCGTCGTCGCGGGCGCGGGTGCAGTTTCATCGTCAGCGGGAGCGCGCTGGCCGACATTCGCCAGATCCGGACCCATCCGCATTTTCCCAAGCAGAGCCGGGCGTTCGAAAAGGTAATCACGCGGGGCGCTGCGGCGTGAGCCCCACTTGCGTTCGATATCGGAGGCGGCGTAATCCGGCCGCACCTGCTGGCTATGGCAATAGACGCAGCCATTGGCGGTATAAACCTGCCGCCCACGCTCGGCCATACCGGACTTCGGCATCGGGTAAGCGTCCGCGCCTTCCTCATCCGTTTGCGGATCGAGGCGGCCGATCTGCGCGTTCGGGATCAGGATTAACCCAAACCACGAGAAGGCGAACGTCCCGAAAATCCCGAGGAAAAGTGGTGCGATGCCTTTCATCAGTGTGCTGCGCGCGCCTCCTCTTCCTGTGGATTCAAGAACGTGGGCACTGTCGCTCGCCGGCCGAGGCCGAAGATCATGAGCAGGAAATGATAGGCAAAGACGAAATGGCCGACCGTCAGGAGCAGGCCGGCGAGGCTGCGGCCCCGGAGATACGCCAGGATGGATTGGGTGCTCTCGTTGAAGCTCAGCGCGGTGTTGTTCATGTCGCGGCCTTGCACCACGCCACCGACGAACAGCAGCAGCACCATCAGCGCGATGCCATACGCGGAGGCCCAGAAGTGCAGCTTAATCAGAGAAGCCGAGCGCCACTCGCGCCCAACGAGGCGCGGCACGATGTAGTACATCGCACCGAACATAATCATGGTGAAGAAGGCGTAGAGCCCCAGGTGCGAGTAGGCGACGCTCACCTGCGTGAAGTGCGAGAAGCGCGCCATCGAGCGGAGCGAAATCAGCACGCCGACGAGGCTGAACACGGTGTAAGCCATCGCACCGAAAACCGTGAAGCGAAGCGTGGGGCTGTAGCGGATTAACCCGAAGTGTCCCTGCATCGTCATGTGGTGATTCAATCCCACTGTCGCCACCGGGATGATGGTGAGAATCGTCGCCGCGATGCTGGCGGTGATCATCCACGCCGGGAACGGCCCGTCGATGAGCCGTTGCATGCCCGTCCAGCTGGAGAAGAGCGCAAAGGTCCAGAAGCCAATCGCCGCCAGATGATAGCTGTAAACCGGACGGCCAATCACTTTCGGGATCATGTAGTAGGCGGTGCCGAGCGCAATCGAGCCGAGCCAGAGGAACAGCAGGTTGTTCGCATACCACCAGTTCACCGCCGCCAGCATGACGCCCTGGAGCGGCACCACGTGGAGCATGATCTGCGTCGCCCCGAAGAGCCACGGGAACCAGAGGAACGCCGCCAGCAGATACCATTGTGTGATGTAGATGTGATCGCCGCGCCGAAAGCGGAACATCAACACCGCCCACGACACGACCATCGTGTAGGCGATGAACAGCACGAGCGTCGAGTAGGTGGGGAACTCAATCCACTGGTAGCCGGTGCTGTGGCCGGCCAGCAATCCGCCGACGCCGAGGAGCACGCCGAGATTCCAGAATATTGCGCCCGCCACCAGCAGCAACGGATGGCGCAGGGTGGTGCGGCAGAGGCGCGCCATCAGCCAGATCGACGTGCCGATTCCCACCATCGAAGCCCAGCCGTAAAGCATCACGTTCATGTGCGCCGGGCGCATCCGCCCGTAGCTCAGGGCGCCGATGCCGCTGAACAGATCCGGCATGGTCATCTTGAACGACGTGTAGCCGGCGAGGAACGTGCCGAGCACCAGCCAGACGACGGCGGAGATGTAGAACGCCAACACCGGCACGCGGGTGGATGCGTCGATCAGCGCACGCTCCACCTGCTCCACGTCGCCGCGCGACACTTCCGTGCCGGGCGCGGGATCCAGGGATGCGCCTGTGGGGGCTTTGAGCGGTATCTCAGCTGGGGTCATGAAAATAGTAGTTTGGAGAAATTATCGCGGTGCTGTGTCGCTCTGCGGTCGATCCCGGTGCGGAGCAGATTCTCCGTTCGCTTTCGCCCGGCGGAACCAGCGGCGGCGGACGCGCGGCATCACCAGATCAGTCGGCGTGCCGATCGGCTCTGCGCGGTCGAAGATCACTTCCGCGTCCTTCTGCGACAGCGTCAGGCGTGAGAGTAAATCGCTGATGCTCATGGCCGTGGCGTGCCTTGGGGCTGTGGCGTTCCCTCTGGTTTTGGTGGTTGTTCACCCGATGGGACCTGTTCCGGAGGAGGGCTGGTGCCGCGGACCGGGAGCGGTGAACCCGCGGCCTCCGTCGTCGGCGTGGGGCCGCGTTCGGCTGGCGGGACCGGTGGTTGATCGGCCGGGGCACCCGGCGAGGCAGCCGGTGTAGCAGCTGCACCAGGCTGGGTGCCGGGTGGGGCGCCCGGCGGCTGCGCGGCCGCGGCCGGTTCGGCGCCGTGCATTGAGTCGGGTCCTGTGACAGCGGTGGCTTTCGGGGTCGCCTCGGGATCGGCGCCCGGCGCCGGCGCGGGCGCCGGCACGCCTGGTGCCGTCACCTGCAGCCCCGGCTGATCCGCTCCCGGCGCGATCGCACCCGCGGGGGCGGGTTGCTTTTGCGCCAGCTCCGCGATCGCCAGTTCCATCGCGCGCTGAATCGGCACGCGGGCCACGCCCTTTTCCTTGTCGACCCAGGCGTATTCGTGGAGCGACTTGTCCGCTTCCTCACGTGCAGTTTTCAAACGCTCAGCGCGTGCTTCGCCCCGCTTTTGTTCGTAGCGATCACCGCGCGGCATCGCTGCCATCACCACGAGCGTGATCAAACCGAACACGCAGAACAGCAGCACGACACCGATCCACGCCGTGAAGGTGGGACGCGATTCCCTGATGCTGAGCTGGGGTGGTGTTTCGTCTGGCACGGCTAGTTAATGATGCGCAGGGACTGCGCGAGGCGCGGGTCACGCACCGGGAAGAGTGAAGTGCGGCCGACGACGCGCAGATAGAAGAAAACGAGCGTCGCACCGATGCCGAGCAGCGGCAGAAAATCGACAACGCTGAGGCGCATCCCGGCGCGATGCAGCTCCGGCAGCACGACGACATACATGTCCACCAGCTGCATGAAGATGATCCACCCGGCGAGCATGCAGAGACGTTTCGGAATCTTCTTCGTGGCACGCGGCAGCAGAAGAGCGAACGGAACGAAGAAGCGCCCGATGACCAGCAGGAGGCTGAGCAGGTTCCACGACTCGGTGTTGCGCAGGATGAAGTACTCCGTCTCCTCGGGCACGTTTGAGTACCAGATGAGCATGTACTGGCTGAAGCCGATGTAGGCCCAGAAGACGGTGAAGGCCAGCATCCACTTCCCCATGAAGTGGTAATGCTCGATCGTGATGATCTCCTTCAAGTAACCGTTATTCCGCAGCCAGGTGATCACCAGCACGAGCAGCGACATCGAACTGCCGGCTGCCCCAGCGAAGATGTAAACGCCCCACATGGTTGAGAACCAGACGTAGTTCAGGCTCATCAGCCAATCGAACGCACCGAACGTCAGCGACAATGCGAACCCGAAGATGCTGGCGATCGCCACCTTCCGCATCGCGAGCGTGAACCGCGGATTCCCGTCGCGATCCTGGCGCACGGAGGTGCGGCGGAAGAACCACGACGCCGCGACAAAGAAGCCCAGGATGATGATCGCGCGGATGAGGAAAAACCAGAAATTCAGGTAAGCGCGCTTCGTGTCGAGGAGGTGATCCTCCCCGTAAGGAATCGTCATCCACTCATAGAGATGGTGCCGGAACAGGATCACCGGGAGGAAGAAGATCGCCATGATCGGCAGAAGCGAGGCGATGTTCTCCAGCTGCCGCCGCACGACGACCGACCACTCGGCATCGACGGCGTGATGCACCAGCGTCCAAAAGAGACAGCCGGCGCAGAGCGTGAAAAAGAACGCAAAGGCGAAGAGCCAGGAATACGCGAACTGCCGCGGCGCCAGGAAGGCCGCGACCACGCAGAGCACCAACCCCGCCACTGCGACCACCGCGGCGATCATCGACAAGCCGCCGAAGCGGTTCGTCTCGAAATATTCGCCTTCCGGCGTGGGGACGACGTGGGATCGTTCGCTCATTGCTTCTCCAGTTCGATCCGCGCCTCGGGCGGAATATCCGCCGCGGTCGCACGTTCACGGCGCTGCAACGCCCGCAGGTAGGCGATGATGGCCCAGCGGTCGTTCACCGTCACCGTGCCGCCGTACGAAAGCATGGTGTTCTTGCCGTGCGTGATGGTGTTAAAAATCTCGCCGTCCGACATGTTCGCGATCCGATCGTCGATGATGCTGACGATCGTGGCCATGCCGTATTGCTTTACGATGCCGTCACCGGCGCCGGTCGCGCCGTGGCAGATGGCGCAATTGATATTGAAGCGCTCGGCGCCGCGCTCCATGAACTGCGGAGTCACGGGTAGCGGAATGCCGTTACCCCAGTTGCCGCCCATTTTACCGGTATTGGCGTAGCCGGCACCACCGCCGAAAGCGAGATCGTGCACCACGGCCGGGTCGAGCCCCGCCGCTGCTGGAGGCACTCCGACATTCGCCGGCGACTGCGGCTGCGGCATTTCGTAGCCCAATGGGACGGTGCCGGGCACCGGCGGACGCATCCCGCGATTGTCCACGAAGAAGCTGAGCGGCGCCTGCGGCCGCACCTTTGGCTGGCGCACCATATCCGGGAAAATCTCGATCGGCGGAGCCGTGCTGGTCGAGCCGCGGAAGCCGAGAATCGCGACCATCGCCACGCCCAGCAGCAGGAAGGTGAGGAAGAAGCCCTTCAACATATCAATCTTCGTGCACCACGGTGATGTGTTGGCCGCCGCTCTCCTGCAGGAGTTGGACGGCTTCCTGTTCGGTAAATCGCGGATCGCGCGCTTCGATGACGAGGAAAAAGCTGTCGTTCGTCGCGCGGCTGAAACGGTCCCAGTTGAAGATCGGATGATGCCAGCGCGGCAGCCCGTTCATGATCAGCATCGCAAAAAAGCAGGTGAACGCCGCGCAGAGCACCGTCAGCTCGAACATGATCGGGAAAAACGCGGGCGCGGTGCGCCAGTCGGTCGGTTTGCCGTGCACGATGAGCGGGTAAATGAAGGTCGAGGGCCCGAAGGTGAGGGCGATCGCCGTCAGGAACCCGGTGATGCCGCCAAGCAGCACTGGCGCGCTCAGCCAGGATTTGCCGAGGCCCATGGCGTCGTCCATGCCGTGGATCGGGAACGGAGAGTGCACATCCCAGCGTTTGAAGCCGGCGTCCCGCACGCGTTTCGCTGCCTCGTAAAGAGCCGCTGCGCTCGGGTATTCCGCCGCAATCGCGTAGACCTTGTTTCCAGAAGGCGTCCTCATCGGTGCTGTCCTCCGGTTGCACCTGTAGCTGCGTCCCTATGGGACGCACGGGACAAGATATGGCCACGGAACGACGTCATCATCTCGTTTGCCACAGGCAAGCGGCTAGAGCTGAACATTCCCCGAGTCCTCATGTCCGCTCGTGTCCTCCAGCCTGCACCGGGTGATGCCCCTCCGGCGTATGATAGTGCGGATCCGCCTCCGGCAGCACGATCTTGATTTCCGACATCGCGATCATCGGCAGGTAGCGGATGAAGAGCAGGAAGAGCGACATGAAAATGCCGAACGTCCCGATGAAGGTCCAGATATCCACCCAGGTCGGGTAGAACATTCCCCAGGAAGAAGGCAGAAAATCGCGGTGCAAGCTGCCGACGATGATGATGAAACGCTCGAACCACATGCCGGCGTTCACGCACATCGAGACGAAGAACACGACGTAGATGTTGAAGCGCATCTTCTTAAACCAGAAGAGGTGCGGAGTGATAGCATTGCAGAAGAGCATGCCGACCCACCAGTACCACCAATAGGGACCGAAAATGCGGTTCCAGAAGGTGTAACGCTCGAAAGTATTGCCGCTGTACCAGGCGATGAAAAATTCCATCGCGTAGGCGTAGCTCACGATCATTCCCGTGAGCAGAATGATCTTCGCCATCTTGTCGATGTGACCTTCCGTAATCACATCGTGCAGCTTGAAAATCGCCCGCGCCGGAATGAGCAGCGTCAGCACCATGGCGAACCCGCCGAAGATCGCGCCCGCGACAAAATACGGCGGGAAAATGGTGGTATGCCAACCGGGAATGACGGAGGTGGCGAAGTCGAACGACACCACGCTGTGCACCGACAGCACCAGCGGGGTGGAGAGCCCCGCGAGGAGTAGATACGCCATTTCGTAGTGGCGCCAGTTGCGGTTCGACCCGCGCCAGCCGACCGCGAAAATTCCGTAGAGCAGCTTCTTGATCTTCGTCTTCGCGCGATCACGGAGCGTCGCGAGATCCGGGATCAGCCCGGTGTACCAGAACAGCACCGACACGCTGAAGTAGGTGGAGACCGCGAATACGTCCCAGAGCAGCGGGCTGCGGAAGTTTGGCCAGATGCCGAGGTTGTTCGGGACTGGCGCGAGGAACCACGCCATCCAGACGCGGCCGACGTGCACGCCCGGGAAAATTGCGGCGCAGATCACCGCAAACAGCGTCATCGCTTCCGCCGCGCGATTGATCGAGGTACGCCATTTCTGGCGGAGCAGGAACAGAATCGCGGAGATCAGAGTGCCGGCGTGGCCGATGCCGATCCAGAACACGAAGTTGGTAATGTCCCACGCCCAGCCGACCGGGTGGTTCAATCCCCAAACACCGACTCCCACCGCAATCTGATAACCGAGACAGAACAACCCAATCGCCGCCACCAGTGAGCTGACGGAGAACGCTACCCACCACCAACGTGGCGTCGGTCCTTCGTTCACGCCGGCGATGCGCTCGGTGACCCAGCTGAAGCTCCGCTTGTTCAGGACGAGCGGAACACGCGCGAGCGGATCCCCGACGGAAGCTTCCGCTTCTGCCGCGATGACCTGTGGTGCTGTGGTGGTGCCGTTCATTTGAGGAAGGCGCGGGGGAAAGTCGTGCTGGTGCTCGCGCGGACGAGGGGGTGGCGCGGCAGAGAACGTCCGGGGAGCGCGGGCGCCTCGCCCGCCGTTTTTGGCGCCCCGCCGAAAACCTGTGTGCGCGGCTGATCCACGATTCTGCAAAACCCAACGTCCTGCCAGTGTCGCGCGAGGCGCACGACACAGCGGGCGGGGCGCCCGCGCTCCCCGGACCTCCGTGGCGCCAGTTTACCGGCAGCGGCGAGCGATAACTGTGATTTGCGTTTCGGCGCCATCCTAGTGCTCAGGATCCACGACCGCCCGCGGCTGCTCCGCTTTCGGGTCCGGATTCAACGTGCCGGGGTTATGCTGCTCGGGCAGGCCGGGTTTGTGTTCGTCGTGGTGATCGTCCCCATGATGCGCACCCGGACTGGCAACGCCGACCGCGTGCGCATCAGGCATGGCGGGGTTGGGGTTGCGGATGCGCGCGAGGTAGCTGGTGCGGGTCCGCACATTCAGATATTCGAGCAGCCGGTAATTGCGGTCCTGTTGCTTCAGCTTGGAAACGCGACTTTCCGGGTCGGCAATGTTCCCGAAGACAATCGCTTCCGTCGGACAAGCCTGAGCACACGCGGTGGTAAACGAGTCCCGCGGGATCTGCGTGTTGTCTGACGCACCCGCCTTCACCTGCGCGGCGATCTTCGCTTCCTGGATGCGCTGCACGCAGAAGGTGCATTTCTCCATCACGCCACGCATGCGCACGGTGACGTTCGGGTTCTTTTGCAGCTTCATCGTATCCGGCGCCCCCTTCTTGGTGAGAGGCCCGAGATATTCCTGATGAACGCCGAACTTCCCGGCGATCGTCTTCTTGCCGACGGGTCGCTGGTTGTAATCGAAGTAGTTAAACCGCCGCACCTTGAACGGGCAGTTGTTCGCGCAATAACGAGTGCCGATGCAGCGGTTGTACGCCATCACGTTCAGCCCGTCTTCCGAGTGGACGGTGGCGTTCACCGGACAAACCGTCTCGCACGGCGCGTTCTCGCAATGCTGGCAGAGCATCGGCTGATGCACCATTTCCGGATCCTGCGGGAACTCCGCGCGATCCTGGTTAAACGGCTTCTGATCCGCAAAATACCGGTCGATCCGCATCCAATGCATGGAGCGACCGATCCGCACCTGCTCTTTGCCGACGATCGGGACGTTGTTCTCCGCGTGACAGGCGATGACACACGCGCTGCAACCCGTGCAGGTGTTCAGGTCGATCGCCATGCCCCACTGATGAGGGGCGTCGAGCGGCGGCGAGCTGTAGATGCTCGGGATTTTCGCCGGGACGTGATCGTCGCCACCGAGTTTCTTCACGAAAGTCGGGTCTTCGCGGTAGCGCTCGACCGTCGCCTCGCGAACGAGATCGCGGCCTTCAATGCTCCAGTGCTCCTGCGTCACCGCGAACTCGTAGTGGCCGCTTACCTTCGTCACCTTGACGTTCTTCACCGTCTTACCGTCGGCGGTGATGAAATGCGGATTGCTGCTGGTGCGGAGCAGGTAGCCATTGAACCCGGAAGGATCACCCGTGGCGGGTTCTTCGCCGTTCGATCCGCCGGAGAACGGCAGCGGGCCGTGCGGACCAACCACGCGGCCGTAGCCGAGCGGGATGGTGATGGAATTATCCACGTGCCCCGGCGCGATCATCGCCGCGATGACGAGCTGGCGATTGATCGGCTGCTGACTGGCGTCGAATATCGATTCGGTGACGGTGATCTCGATCAGGTCGCCGGTGTTGACGCCGAGATGCTTGGCGTAATTCGGGCTGATCAGCGCCGCATTATCCCAGGTGAGCTTGGTGACCGGGTCCGGCATCTCCTGCAGCCAGCCGTTATTAATATAGCGGCCGTCATCGATGGAGTAGCTGCGGACAAAGACGATCTCCGGCGCGTCGGCGGTGGGTACCGGAATGGGAGCCCACATGTTGTGCGCAATCCCGCCCGCGGCGTTCGAGTTGAACGTCGGCGGCCGGTCGCGCAACGGCATGTGCGTGGCAAATCCGTCCCGCAGCGTGCGTGACCAGGCTTCGGCTGCGTCACCCGGAGGCGCGGAGGCGCGGAACGTCTCCTGGATTAATTCCGGCCCTTCGAGGTTGGGCCCGCCGAGCAAGCCATTCATCAGCTCCAACTCGGAGACGCCGCCGAAGAGCGGCAGAATCATCGGCTGCACCGTGAGGTAGGCACCTTCGGAAGTGAGCGCGTCGCCCCACGACTCCAGGAAATGCGCCGCTGGCACATGCCAGTGGCTGGCTGCCGTGGTGGCGTCTTCGTGGTAGCCGAGCCGCACCACCTCGGGGACTGATTTCTGGAGGTCTTCCCAATTCACCCACTGGCGGCTGGTGCGGTCCTGCACCAGCGAGCGCGGGGCATTGTAAACCGGGTCGCCCCCGAAGATGAACAGCTGCTTCACGCGCCCGGCGGCCATCTCAGAAGCGAGCTGCAGAATGCTGTTCGTGCGCGGATTCCGCGGGAACTCGCGGATGGTCAACGTGCTGCCGATGTTTTTCAGTGCGACGTTGATGCCGTAAGCCATCAACTGCACCACCACCGGCTGCATCGGGCCGGCAAGGACGAGGCTGGAGCCGGATTTCGCGACCAGATCGTTCGCGCATTCGGTCAACCATTTGTCATCGAACTGCATCCCGCCCTGCGGTGCCGCGAGGGTGGCGATGACGGAACCGAGCCCCGCATCCTGCGTGGCGGCGGCGATTTTACCCGCGAGCGCGTGGGTGAAG
>JACCZQ010000299.1 GCA_013695905.1 Chthoniobacterales bacterium | reverse complement strand
CAGTAGGTGAATACGGCCAGCGTACGGACTGACAGTGGGAATCTCCGCGCTCAAAAACACGGCGTAATCTTCGAAAGGATTCTCCGGTTCGACATTCAGGCCGGCGGCATTCAACGTCTTGCGAACGTCAACAGCTTTGGCTGCTTCGCCCATTGCGTTCAAGGCCCCGACAATCCTGTTCGCAGAAGGAACCTTGCCCCAGCGAAGCAGCTCTCTCGCGAGGTCGGCGGCCGAGGTTCCCCTCAAGACGATTTGAGCGGTAACATCGTCCTTCTTGAAATACGTAGCGGACACCTTCGCCAGAGCCATAGCTGGAGGCATCACGTTCAGACCTTCGAAATCGCCTGGTTCCTCAGGAAATCTCGGTTCGTCTCGGTAGATCATCAGAGAGGTGCCGAATGCCAGATCTGTTTTGCCTACTCCACCTCGCTTCGTGATGACTGTAACTTGAGGAGGCGTTTGCGTTTTGCCGCCCCACAAATCAAGAGACGCCTCTGCTGCTAAACAATAATCTCGGTCGAAACGGTCTTTGAGGTATTCACTCAGAAAGCTCCAAAAATTACCGTGCCACAAGGCCGTCTCTCCCGACCTGACGCCTGGCGGAGCAAGGAGGTACCATCCTTTTATCACCTCCCGTAGATACCCCTTCTCGGCGAGGAACTGCCTCGTTCTAGCCGTTAACTCATTGCTCCGCACAACGTTGTTTCTGGCAACTTTGACCGCAGTCTTAAGGTGACGCGCTAATAATTCGTTTGGAGACATTCGTTTTATTTGATTTGTCGTACGGGGTTATCTTTGGTTTTTATACAAATTGTTGTTTGGAAATCAATACATTGTTTTATTTGGTTTCGCCCCAAGTCGTTCACAGCGTGGCGTTATCTCCTCACATATGCGGCGTTGAAAATCGGTACAACAGGCGCCTGCTCAACGTGCGAACCGCGATACTCTCCCACGATCAGCAGAACGCCTTGCAGAACCTCTTCCAAGAGCTCAGCGCGCGTCACCGCAGGTCCTCCGATCCGTCGGCAGCGAAAGCGCGCGTAGCGACGAGAACCGCCCGCCGCATTTGTGCGCTCAGGCAGCGCCAGAGCCTCATCAGCTCGATCAAATCAGCGTCCGACCGAAGTTTCTGTGAGTCTATTTGTGCGTCATGGGCCGTAACCCGTTGAGAATCAGCAGGGCCAGTACAGGTTCGAACCCTGCATCGCGCACCATCTGCCGCTTCAGCCGGAATATCCCTGCGCGATCGGCATGCGACGACCCGAACCGAAGGCGCGGCTGGTCACCTTGATTCCAGGCGCGGCTTGTTCCCTTTTGTACTCGTTCAGGTCCACCCGGCGCTGAATCCAGCGGACGGTTTTTTCGTCGAAGCCGTGCGCCGCGATGTCGTGCGCGCTGAGATTCTCCTCGACGTAGAGACGCAGAATTTCGTCGAGGATTTCATACGGTGGCAAGGTGTCCTGATCGACCTGCCCGGGCTTTAACTCGGCGCTCGGCGGTTTCTCGATCGTATTCCACGGAATCACTGCGCGGTCGCGATTCATCCAGCGGGAGAGCTCATAGACCATCGTCTTCGGGACGTCGCTGATGACCGCCAACCCGCCGGCCATGTCGCCGTAGATGGTGCAATAGCCAACCGCCAACTCGCTCTTGTTCCCGGTGGTGAGGAGGATGTGGCCGAATTTGTTCGAGAGCGACATGAGGATCATGCCGCGCAGGCGCGATTGCATGTTTTCCTCGGTGGTGTCCTCCGGGAGCCCGGCGAAGTGTTCGGCGAACTGCGCTTTAAAGGCCGCGAACGCGTCGCCGATGGGGATCTGGAGGCAATTGATCCCGAGATTCCGCGCCAGCGCGAGCGCATCATCGATGCTGCCCTGTGACGAATACGGGCTCGGCATCGAGACGCCGACAACGTTCTCCGGCCCCAGCGCTTCCACCGCGATCGCGGCGACCACAGCAGAATCAATCCCGCCGCTCAGGCCCAGCACGGCGGACTTGAAGTGGCACTTCCGCATGTAATCGCCGACGCCGAGACACAGCGCATCGTGGAGGTCGGCCATCTTCTCCCGCGCGGGCGGGTTCACGACGGAGCTGTCAGCGAGATCGATGACCTCTTCTGCTTCCGAAAATGCGGGCAACTGCGCGATGAGGGCACCGTCGCGATCTACCGCGATCGAGTTGCCGTCGAAGACCAGCTGGTCGTTGCCGCCGACAGCGTTGCAATAGCAAATCGGCACCCCGTGTTGTCGCGCCAGCGCGGAGACCATCTCGCGCCGCACCGTCGCTTTCCCGAGCGTGAATGGCGAGGCGCTCAGGTTCAGGATAAACTCGGCGCCTTTCTCGACCAGCGCCCGCACCGGCTCCACGTTGTAATAAGGCCGCGGCAGGTAGGTCTCTGTCCAGATGTCCTCGCAGATCGTCACGCCCACCCGGCGATGGCCGATGGTGAGCGGAGTCATTTCGCAGTCGGACTCGAAGTAGCGGTCTTCGTCGAAGACGTCGTAGGTGGGGAGCAGCGCCTTGTGTGTTTTCTGCAGCGGTGCCCCCTGCTGCAGCAAGGCCGCGGCATTATGAAACGGCTTACCGCGCCCCTCGTTCCGATCGACAAACCCAACCAGCAGCGCGGCGCGCCCGACGATCCCCTGCAGCTGCTCGAGGATCTCCAGATTCTCCGGCACGAAGCGCGACTTAAAAACGAGATCCTGCGGCGGATATCCGGTGATCGCCAGCTCCGGCGTGACGACCAACTCCGCGCCCGCCTCCGTCAGCCGGCGATAAGCCGCGGCGATGCGCTCGAAGTTTCCCTTTAAATCCCCGACCGTGGGATTGATCTGCGCGAAGCCGATTTTCATGCCGGTGTCGCAGGGTAAACACTACCCGGCGAGCGGCAATCGCTTTTACCGCGGGGCTAGCGGGTGCCGAGCTGCGCCGGCGAGGTGTTCTTATAGCCGGCGTTGAGCGCGTCATCGGCGCCGGTCACGAAAACCTTGCCCCACTGTAGAAGGCTGGCGGCGAGGAAACCCGCGATGGCACAGATGATGACTTTGTGGGAGAACGTGGCGTACATTTCCAGTAATTATAAGCAGGTCCAATGCCAGAACCGCCGGATCCTCTCGCGCGATCGCATCCCGGGGCGCAGTCTGCGGCCCGCCGCGTCGCGGTCAGCCGGCGAGCGGAACCTGCTCCTTACCAGAAGCCCCATTGCCCGGTCCACATGATCCAGAGACCGAGCAGCAGGTTCGTGAGGGCGTGCGCGATGATGCAGGAGGTGAGGCTCTTCGTTCGGTACGCGACGAGATTGTAGAGCACCCCTGTGATTGCCGCCGCCGGCCAATCCGCCGAGTTGTGCACGAGCGTGAATCCCACTACCACCACCCCGAAGGACATCCATGTAAACGTGCCGAATGGCACCTCCTCGAATTTATCCTTGATGAAGTAACGGAGCAAAAATCCGCGCCAGAACACCTCCTCCACGATCGGGACGATGATCACCAGCCGGAAGAACCGCATCAGCACCGTGGACCAGTAAAGCCCCGGCTGCGTCGCGAACGTATCCGGATTGAACCCCTCTGTCCGCGCTTCGAAGCCGAAGAACGCCTGCGGCGAAATCCAGAGCACGAAAACCAGCACCGCCACCGCCAGAGTCAGGACGACGCCGGTGAAGCGATGGAATTCATACCGCCGCCAGAACCACCAGAGCAGCGCCGCGCACACCAGCGTCTGCAGCGGGTAGATCCAATATTCCGGCGCCTGCAGCCAGAACGCATCGCCGCGGCCCTTGAGCAGCACCACCACGGCGAGGAAGCCGAGGAACGCCGCCATCGGCACCGTGTATGCTGCCAGCTTGCTTCCGGGGCGGTCGTTGACTACAGAATTCATAGGCGTGCCGCGGCACGAGCGACTGTTTTGAACATGCCCGAGGAACAGCACAAGCCTGAAGAGCGAGAAATCGACGCTGCCCAGATGGCGAAGCTGCTGGAGCTGGAGCTAATCCAGAAACGGATGGCGTGGCAACAGGCGAAAGCGCGGCGGGCGAATTATCGTGCGCTCAGTTTCCTCTTTCTCTTCGCGGTGCTGGTCGGCGGGCTGCTGGCATTTTACCTTTTCCTCAATTCCGGCGGCCTCGAGCAAATGCGCCACGACTCCGCTCCGTCGGTCCAGACGGCCGAGCCGGGCACGCCTTAACGAGTGCCCGCCGCATCCCACCGGCAGCAACCGAAACACCGCTCCGACCCGATGCTGTAACGATGACCATGCTCGAAATCGTGCATCTGGAGGAGAATGACTCCGATGCCGCGCTGGTGGTGGAACAGCTCCGCACAGGCGGCATCGCCGCGCACGTGGCGCGGGTGGAGACGGAGGAGGCGTTCCGGGAGCAGGTTAACCGTCCGGAGCTCGATCTCATCCTGGCGGATTACCATTGCCCCGGGTGCGACGGGATGCGGGCGCTGACGCTGGCCCGGGAGCAGCGGCCGGAGGTGCCGTTTGTCTTCGTTTCCGTGCTACCACTGCCGCACGAGGAGGGGATGCGATCCATCCCGGTCGGCGCAACTGATTTCGTCCCGAAGCAGGCCCTGCCGCAGCTGGTGCCCGTGGTGCACCGCGTGGTGCGCGAAAGCGAGGCGCGCAGGGAGCTCCGCCACGAGCGCGCCAACATGAGCGCGCAGGCCGAGCTGCTCGACCTCGCGAGCCACAGCATCATTCTCTCCGACGTCGCCGGGACGATCACGTATTGGAATTCCGGCTCGCAGCGCATCTACGGCTGGTCAAAGGAAGAAGCGATCGGCCGGAACGTGCATGAGCTGCTCCACACCACCTTTCCGCCGACGCTGCCGGACCTCGTCGCGACGCTGCGGAAGGATCAACATTGGGAAGGCGAGGTGCAGCAGATACGTCGCGACGGCGGCACCATCCATGTTTCGAGCCATTGGACGATGAAGGGGCAGAGCCCGGACG
>JACCZQ010000283.1 GCA_013695905.1 Chthoniobacterales bacterium | reverse complement strand
CGGCATTCAACGCCGTCTGCCCGCCCATCGTCGGCAGAATCGCGTCCGGCTTCTCCCGCTCCATGATCGCCTCCAGCACCTCAGCGGTGATCGGCTCCACGTAAGTGCGGTCGGCGAATTCCGGATCCGTCATGATGGTCGCCGGGTTCGAATTCACCAGCACCACCTCATAGCCCTCCTCCTTGAGAGCCTTGCACGCCTGCACGCCGGAATAGTCAAATTCCGGCCCCTGCCCGATGACGATGGGGCCGGAGCCGATCAGCAGGATTTTCCGGAGGTCGTTGTTCCGCGGCATCGGCGCAGCGGGAGGGTAAACGAAATTACTCCCGCGTCACCAGGATACTGCTTGGTCTCTGCGAAGTGCTGGGCAGGCAGCGCCAAATGAGCGTGGCAGAGTGCAGCGGCAGGGGCTGACGCCGCACCTTTATGCGGGACGTTCGCCGCCCGTCTCTGGGGCCGCCTCGTCCTCCATGAGATGGCGGTTCATCTCTTCGCGTTCCGTGACGAGCGCCGAGATCTGCTCGCGGATCTCCGGGAAACGACGCAGATAGTCGCGGAAATCCCGCTGGTCGAGCGTGAGGAACTTGCTGTAATCGATCGCCGTCACGTCGGCGGTGCGCGGTTGTCCGGTGATCAGCGCCATCTCACCGAAGAAGTCGCCGGCGCGCAGTTTTATGCGTTTTTTCCCCACTGCCACCTCCACCTCGCCAGACGAAATGAAGTAAACCGCATCTGCTTTATCACCCGCGCGAATGATGCGATCACCCGGCTGCGCACTCGCGCGCTCGAAGTGCAGGATCAACACCTCACGCTGCTCGGGCGTCAGTCCCGTAAATAACGGAAAGCGTTTGACCAGCTCCTCCGGAGTGAACTTCTTGTGCTGCGCCGCTTTTTGCTCGGCCTTGATCCGGGCCGTATCCAGCTCCTCCTGGAGCGCGGCGAAATTTTCCCTGCCGAAGTCGGTCAGGCGGCGGTGGGAGGTCGGTCGCGCCCGCAGCCACTCACAAGCGCGCTCGGAGAGGGAGAAGACCAGCGGGTTGAGGGTGATAGAAAGAATTGCCCCCGCCAGAATGAGGCTGAGCCCCTCCTGCGGCAGAAGGCCATAGGCGAGGCCGATCCCGGCCAGGATGAACGAAAATTCGCCGATCTGCGCCAGCGAAGCGGACACCATCAACCCCGTGCTGAGCGGAAACCGGAGCAGCAGAACGATGCCGAGCGCGACGAGCGATTTCCCGACCACGATCAAGAGCAACACGGAGAGCACCTTCGCCGGTTCGCGCAGCAGGATGGTAGGATCGAAGAGCATCCCGACCGAGACAAAGAAGAGCACCGCGAAGGCATCCTGCAGCGGCAGCGAATTGGCCGCCGCCTTATGGCTGAGATCCGACTCGTTCAGCACCATGCCCGCGAAAAAGGCGCCGAGCGCAAACGAGACGCCGAAGAGTTTCGCCGAGCCCAGGGCGATGCCGAGTGCCACCGCCAGCACACAGAGAGTGAATAGTTCCCGCGAGCCGGTGCGCGCCACGCGCCGCAGCACCCAGGGCAAAACGCGCGGCCCCACCAGCAGCACGGTCGCAACAAAGGCACTCACCTTCGCAAAGGTGATTAACAGCGTCACGAGCAGCCCGTGCTCCGCTCCCCCGTGGGCGTCAGCCACGGCCCTCCCGCCGAGCACCTCCGCCAGCGCCGGCAGCAGCACCAGCGCCAGGACCATCGCCAGATCTTCGACAATCAGCCAGCCGATGGCGACGCGGCCGTTCGGTGTGGCAACGCAGTTCCGCTCCTCCAGCGCCTTCAAGAGCACGACCGTGCTAGCCACCGAGAGGCTGAGCCCCAGCACCAGGCCGGCGCCAAAGCTCCAGCCCCAGAGCATGGCCATGCCGATGCCGATGGCCGTAGCGAGGAGGATCTGGCCCACAGCGCCCGGAATGGCGAGCCGCCGCACCGCCATCAGGTCGGCCAGCGAGAAATGCAATCCGACACCGAACATCAGCAGGATCACGCCGATCTCCGCGAGTTGTGCAGCGAGTTCGCTATCGGCGACAAAGCCCGGTGTCCACGGTCCGACCGCGACGCCCGCCAGGAGATAGCCGACGAGCGGCGGGAGGCGCAGCCGGGTAGCGGCTAATCCGAAGACGCAGGCGAGGACGAACCCCACCGTGATCGTGGCGATGAGCGTGATGTCGTGCGGCATCGGCCGGACTTATCAATCCACGAATGGACGTCAACGACAAAACCCGTCGCAGCCGGATTTGCGGAGCAGGGTTGCCCCGCCGTCGCTCAAACGCGGCTCGGTGCCGACGACTGGTGTCGGATGTCTTCCGCCGCCGCCGCGTAAACGGCGTCCTCCGCAATATTCGTAGCGTGATCGCCCACCCGCTCCAGATGGCGCGCGATGAACATCAAATTCAAATAACCCCGGAGCTGGTCCGGATCTTCCCCCATGCGCTGGATCAGCTTCTTGCTCGCGCTGGCATTCATCTCATCGAGGATTTTGTCGCGCGGTTTCAGCGCCATCGCCAGCTCCACATCTTCGCGGATGTAAGCTTCCACGCTGTCTTTGAACATCGACATCGCGTGCGCGAACATCGGCGGGATTAGCTCCGCCTCCGGCAGCGCGGGGTGCTTGTTCAGCTTGCGCGATTTCCGCGCGATGTTCACCGCCTGGTCGGCCATGCGCTCGAGGTTGCCGCTGAGTTTCATCGCGGAGACCACGCGCCGCAGATCGGACGCCACCGGCTGAAAGCGCAGGAGCAGATCGACCCCGTCCTGGTCCACCTGTTTCTCCAGTTGATCAATCTCCTCGTCGTCGGCGATGGCGGCGGCGCAGAGATCGTCGTCGCGTGTGATTAGTCCGTTCATGGCGCGCTCAAGACTTCGCTCCGTCAGACTCGACATCATGAGCACGTTGTTCCGCAACGTGCCAAGCGCATCATCGAAAGTGCCTAGGATATGAGAACTAATCATTACTGCTCCAACCCCCGCGTTGTTCCAAAACGGGCGCATCTCAGCATCGCCGCGCCGTGCCGCAGCGGGCAATTTCTTTTTGTGTGACGCTCTGGTGACATTGGAGCGCCGCAGCTTCATCACGCGGGGCCGTCCAGCGGGAGAAGAACGCTGATGGTGGTGCCGCGGCCGGGCTGGCTTTCCGCAGCCACGCTGCCGCCGTGCAGCTGTGCGATATGTTTGACGATCGACAACCCCAATCCCGTCCCGCCCACCTCGCGGCTGCGCGCTTTATCGGCGCGGTAAAATCGCTCGAAAATACGCGGCAAATCCGCCTCGCGGATGCCGACGCCTTCGTCTTTCACGCTGAGCTGCAGCCGCTGGTTTTGGCGCTGCGCGCGGATGACGACGCGGCCGCCGGGGCGGGAGTATTTCAGCGCGTTATCGAGCAGGTTATAGATCACTTCCTGCAGGCGGCGTTCGTCGGCGCAAAGCGGCGGCAGATCGGGCTGCACCTCCAGCTCGCCGCGCAGTTCTTTCGCAGCGAGGCGCGGGCGCCAATCGCCCACGATGGTCTCGAGAAACTCCGGCACGTTGATCTCCGTCAGCTCCAGCTCCGCGTCGGGTGATTCCAGCCGCGCCAGGCTGAGCACGTCCTCCACCAGCGCGTTCAGCCGATCGGAGTGTCGCTCCATCACTTCCAGAATGCGGAGCAGCTCACCGGGGGGCTGTTGGGGATCGTCCAGCAAGGTCTCGAGGTAGCCGCGGAAGATGGAGAGGGGCGTGCGCAGCTCGTGCGAAACGTTGGCCACAAAATCGCGTCGCATTTCTTCGACCTGTCGCATTTGGGTGACGTCGTGGAAGAGAACGGCGGCCCCCTGCGCACCGGAGGAGCTGCCACTCAAGGGCACGGCGGTGACTTCGAATTCGCGGCCTTCGCTCGGCCCGCGCGAAACCTGGATCGACTCCTGCCGCGGCTCGCGCGCCTGGATGGCGGCGGTGACGAGCCGGTCGATGGAGGCATGCCCCATCACCTGCAGCAGCGGAGCGCCCGTGGCATCGTCTGCAATCCCGAAAATGCGGGCGAACGCCTGGTTTGCCATCCTCACCATCCGTCGCTCGTCCACCACGACGAGCCCGTCGAGCATCGCGCCGAACACCGCCTGCACGCTGTATTCGCCATGCTGCGCGCGTCGCTCCAGATCCTGGAGACGGGTGGCGATCTTCTCCGCGTGCAGGCCGATGACGCTGGCGCGTTGATTGCCCGATAGGAGGAACTTCGAAGATGTTTTACCAGCTTCGATCGCGCCGAGCAGCTCCTCCACCTCGCCCCATGGCTCAATCCAGCGCCGCCAGACATACAGCGCCACCAGCGCCGTCGCGACGAGAGCGGCCGCCGCCACGAAGAACGGGAGCCCGCTCATGGATCAACCTTCGCGCAAGCGATAACCGAAGCCGCGCACCGTCTCGATGGCATCGGCTGCTTTCCCGAGCTTTTTGCGCAGGCGACGCACGTGTGTGTCCACGGTGCGGGTGTCGATGATGCT
>JACCZQ010000277.1 GCA_013695905.1 Chthoniobacterales bacterium | reverse complement strand
GTTTGCGGAGGCGTTCTCCACCGGCGGGTATCCGGTGCTGCGGGCGCAGCAACGCGGCCCCGTCGATCGAAACGCAACGGCGGACTCCGCCGTGCTGCAGCTCGGCTCCGGGTTCCAACTCGGTCCTGAGACTTCGCTGCAGCTGCAGTTGCGGCGGTTTCACGAAGAGCGTGGCAATGGCACCATCTTCACGCGCAACGAAACAGACGGCACCGACGCGAGCGCGGTGCTCACGACCAGATTCCCGCAGCTGGCCGGCGAGCTGCGCCTCACCGGCTACGGGCAGCAGCGGAAGTATCGGAGCACCTTCAGTTCGGTCAACGCGGCACGAAACATCGAGACGCCGGCGCTGGATCAATTTCACGTGCCGGCGAATGCCGCCGGCGGCAGCGCCGTCTGGGCCATGCCGCTGGGGGCAGAACATGCCATCACGCTCGGCGCCGACACGCGCTGGGTGGAAGGCGAGACGAACGAGTTGTTTCGGTTCGTCGGGAATAATTTTGCAAACCTTCGCAGTGCCGGCGGGCAGCAGCTGTTCGTCGGGTTGTTCGCCGAGGACAAATGGACGCCGTCGCCCGTCCTCGACATCGTCGGGAGCTTGCGGGCTGATTTTTGGCAACTCTCGGAAGGCTTCCGGCGGGAGCGCGACCGCGCCACCGGCCTGGAGACGCTCAGCTCCACGTTTCAGGATCGCAGCGGCTTCAGCGTGAATGGCAGGTTCGGCACCAGCGTAAACGTCCACCGCGACATTGCCTTACGGGGCGCCTTCTACAGCGGCTTTCGCGTGCCGACATTAAATGAACTTTACCGGCCGTTCCGCGTCGGGAACGCAATCACCGCAGCCAACGCCGAGCTCGAGCCGGAGCGACTCCTGGGAGGTGAAGCTGGCCTCGAGTGGCAGGCGACACCGGGCCTGCGGATTGTCGCCACCGGTTTCTATAACCGGCTGGAGGATGCGATCGGCAACGTCACGATCGGCTTTGGCCCCGGCACCTTCGATCCGGGCGGTTTCGTCCCTGCGGGTGGCGTTTTGCGGCAGCGGCAGAACATCGAGCTGGTCACTGCGCCGGGTGCGGAGTTGTCGCTCTCGTGGCAGGTGGTGGAGCCGGTGCGATTGCGCGCCAGCTACCTGTTCACTCGCCCGATCATCGCGCGCGCCGCCGAGCAGAACCTCGAAGGCAAACTGCTCGCGCAAACTCCGGAGCACGTGCTCACCGGCGGGATCGAATGGCGGCCCGCGGCGAAGTGGCTCCTCGTGGTGCAAGGTCGCTCCAGCGGCCGGCAATTCGAAGACGATCAAAACAGCGCGGAGCTGGCGGCGTTCGCCGTCGTCGACGCCGCCGTCAGCTACGAATTCAACGATCGAGTCTCTGGCGGGCTGAAGATCGAGAATCTCTTCAACACAGAAATCGAGACCGGCCGCTCGCCGGATGGACTGGTCTCGATCGGCGCGCCGCGGCTCGTCACGCTGGAGCTACGCTGCCGTCTTTGATGGATCGACGATGCGCTCGAGCGCCTCGCGATCCCATTGCGCGAGATCGGCCGCGGCTTCGTAGGTGCTTTGAAGAAAGGCGAGGAGCGTTTCGCCGGGCGCGGCGGCGGTCCGCACTACCTCGTCCGGGAGGATGAACTCGCGCATGGTCTGGTGCCAAAACGCACCAACGGGCTGAAGCAGGCGGGGTTGGATGAAATCGATTTCAATCTCGAAGCAATGGCGAGGGTGCGCCATGGGACCAGTCGTTAGGCCGCGGGCCGAGAGATATTGCGTGACGTGCCAGGAGTGGTTCACCCACGGGGTGAGCTGCAGTCGCACCTTGCGGGCGATCTGCAGCCAGCGGTGCAAGGTGGCGCAGGTCTCCCGCCAGGCGGCGTCCGGCAGCTCCGGTCAGATTTCCTCGCGCTCGGTGCCGGTGTTCACCTGAGCTGCATCACGGCGCGGGCTCTTCAGCGATGCGCAGGACGAGTTTGCCGCGAGTGTGGCCGCTCGCGATGGCTTCATGCGCCCGGCCCACTTCTGCCATCGGGAAAGTATGGGTGAGGGATGACTTCACCTGGCCGGCTTCGATCAATTGGCCGATGGCGGCGAGTTGCTCGCCGTTCGGCTGCACCAGAAAGACTGCGCCGCGGATGCTGCGCTTCTCCAGTTCCTCCTTCGCCGGCTGGTCCACGATCGAGACGATAATGCCCCCTTTCTTCACGATGTCGTAGGAGCGCGTGAGGGTGTCGCTGCCGACGGTGTCGAGCACCACGTCGATGTCGCTCACCACCTCCTCGAATTTTGTGGCGCGGTAGTTGATCGGCTGATCGACGCCGAGTTCGCGCAGGAACTCCTGGTTCCGCGTGGAGGCGGTCGCCACCACCTTCGCGCCGCGCGCTTTGGCGATCTGCACCGCGAACGAGCCGACGCCGCCGGAGCCGCCGTGAATGAGCGCCGCTTGTCCGCTCTCAAGTTTTGCTTTTTCCACCAGCGCCTGCCACGCGGTGAGGGCGGCGAGCGGGACAGCCGCGGCTTCCGCGTGGGTGAGATTCTTCGGCTTTGGCGCCGCGTCCTTTTCCGGAACGATGGCATACTCGGCGTAAGCGCCACCTCTCGTTAGGCTGAGGTAGGCGTAAACGGAGTCGCCTTTCTTGAACTTCGTCGCCTTGGCACCGGCTGCCTCGACGATGCCGGAGATGTCGTAGCCGGGAATCAACGGCAGCGTGGCTCCGGGTTGCTTAAAGGTGCCCTGCCGCACCTTCGCATCGACCGGGTTCACCCCCGCGGCGATGACGCGCACGAGTAGCTCACCCGCGGCTGGGGTCGGACGCGGGACGTCTTCGATTTTCAACAACTCGGCCCCGCCGTAGGCGTGGAAGCGGACGGCTTTCATGGTGTCGGGTTGCGCCCGCGCGACAGTGCCCCAGAAGGCGGTGAGACTCAGAAGCAGCAGGAAGGAACGGGCGTGTCTCTGCATGCGGTGGTTTTACAGGAACGTGCGGCCGGTTGTCATGTCTTTCAGAAGCGGGTGCGCTCATGCCACCGCGCGGGACACGAGGAGCGAAACAGCCGTGGGGAACTCGGGGCGTGGACGTGCGGAGATGAACCTGAAGCTATCGCGGGACTTGTTAGCCGCGGCTGACGAACAGCCGGACGAGTCGTTGCGCGTCCGGGGGCGGGAGGCCACACGCGAGGTGGAGTTCCTCGCGCAGGCGGGCTTTGTCAAAGCCACGCTGCAGCCGGACCAGAGTCCGCCCGGCGCGATCATCAGGGAGCTGACGGAAGCCGGGCGCAAGCTGCTGCGCGTGCTGCGCGATCAGGTGCCGGGATGACGCGCGGGTTATGTGTTCCTCGCGTGCGCAGCGAGGACCCAGCCGCTGAGCCCATAAACCTTCGTGAGGCTGTTTGTGACGATGAAGGAGTTCTCGCCGTCGCCCGCAACCCCGCGGCAGCTTCTTGCCCACTTCCGTCACCGGCTTGCGCCAGCACTGCCGTCGGATCCGCGCGCGTGCCGACGCTCTGAAGGGCGACGAGATCCCAGTGACTGCGACGGTGCTCATTCGCCAGGCCGCTGCTGCTCTCCACCTCCAAGGTACCGACGGTGACCGGAGCGCAAAAGAAGCCACCTGTCTCGTGCGCCTACGGCGGCAATTGCGTGCCAGAAGCGGATTTCACCAGCCCGATGTCGGAGGCGGTGATGCTGCCACCATTCGCCGTCACGTCGGTCCGGAAATTCGTCGCGGTCACCGGCTGTCCGGATTGGCCTTTCACCTGGCCGATATCGGAGGCAGTGACTGAGCCATTGCCGTTCGTGTCGCCGAGCAGGAAGCCGAGCGTGATCGGAACGGAGGCGCTGTTGTGCTGCAGGCTGTCGGTGACATTGGACAAGGTGACGGTGACGCGCTGCGCGTTTGCGATCCCACTCAGGTTGACAGCATACTCCCGGGCATCGCTGCCGATCTGGCTGGAACTGACGAAGCCAGCGCCGCTCGCGACTGCAGCGCTGCCGACGCTGGCGAGGGTGTTCG
>JACCZQ010000269.1 GCA_013695905.1 Chthoniobacterales bacterium | reverse complement strand
TCGCTGCGCTGCGCGCAAAAGCGGGCCACCGTGAGCACGCTGGCCACGCTCGCCCAGGGCACCTCTTCGGCCCCCGGCGCGATGAGCTTGGCGAGCAAGGTGTGCAACCCGAGGCGGCGCCAGAGCGCCAGCCCGAGAAAGGCCTCGCCAAAAGCGCGCGCCCGCTCCACCCGCACCCCGCGCACCTCCACCAGCTCCCAGCGCGGCCCCGGTGCGGGTGGAGGCGGGGCACTCGCGGCCAGCTCCATCTGACGCGGGGCCTGGTGTCCATCGAGCAGCGCCTCGAGCTCCTCCCAGCCCGCCTCCGCCTGCGGCTCCTCGCCCGTGAGCTTGCCCAGCGTCGCGACCACCCGCTGCCGCGGTCCCTGCGCCGTGCGCACCGCTTCGCACAACGTCCAATACTCGTAAGTCTCCCCGGCGGCTTGTTTGCGATGGCGGCGCAGAAACATGCCTCAGATTGCCGCGCCGCCAGAGGCTCTGGCAATGGCCTCTTCTGCACCGAGATGTGGACGCCGACGCACCGTAGCGGGGTGGCGAGCCGCACCCACCGGGGGAAAATTGCTCACGAGAGGAGTCGAACCTCCACGGGTTTCCCCATACGGTCCTGAGCCGTACGCGTCTGCCATTCCGCCACGTGAGCGCGGGCTGCTAAGTTGCGCGCGCCGTGGAAGGGCGCAAGCGCAAAGCGGCCGAGCGCCACCACCCGGCCTGCCCTCAGGCGCGTCGCTTTTTCTGGGCGCGGCTTTCCAGCTGCCGGGCCTGCCTCGCTTTGCCTAACGAGCGTAAAAGGTCGGCATAATTGGAGGCGACAATTTCGTAGTCGGCGGCCGGCTGCTCCATCGTCTTCTCCCAGGTTTGGAGCGAAGCGCGGTAGAGCTCGGCCGCGCGGGCGTAATCGCCTTGCGAGTGATAGACGACCGCGAGGTTGCATTTGGACTGCGCAATATCGGAATGCGTCGGCGGCAATGCTCCCTCGCGGATCGCCAGCGCGCGCAGGTGAGTGGTCTCCGCTTCCGGATAACGCCGTTCGTTGGTGTAAAACACCGCCAGATTGTTCAGGACCGAGGCGACATCGGGATGATTCGGGCCGAGCTGCTTCTCATACACCTGCAGCGCGTGCAGGTAGTACGGCTCCGCAGCTGCCTGGCGCCCGGAGTTGCGATAGATGAGGGCGATGTTGTTCAGTATCGTGCCGAGATCGCCATACGGGAGGTCCGGCAGGTCGATCCCGACGAGGATCGCTTTCTCGTAGTAGCGCAGCCCTTCGTCGGCCTCGCCGAGATGGTCGCAGAGAATTCCGAGCCGCCGCGCTGAGCGGAAGGTGGCGTGGAGATCCGGCGGCTCGCCGGCCTCGAGAATTTCATGGGCGCTGACCAGGTAGGGCTTGGCGGCGGCAGCGTTGCCGGATTGATCGTGCAGCTGGCCGAGCTTCTCGAGGCTCAGAGCACGGGCGCGATCACCGGCCGGAAAGGCGCGCTGCGCCAGCTCGGCTGCTGCTTCCGCGACGCGAATGGCTTCCGGTAAACGCCCGGAGCTGCGGAGCATGTCGAGTTTATCGTTAAGAATCGCCCAGAGCTTTGCGTCACCCTTGCCCACGCGCTTACCAGCCTTCGCTCAGCTGGCTGACGAGCCGCGTGGCCAGATCCTCGGCCGCTAACGGCAGCGCCTGCCGCTCGTCCGTGGTGACATCGCTGCCGACAAAAAAACTGGTGCCACCGGTCGCGAGGCCAGGGCCCGCCTTCGGCTGCCCGTCGCGCCCGACGAGCGTGTAAGCCACGGTCAGGCCGAGGTTAAACTCGGTGGTGGCGAGAACGTTCCCACTGACCGCGCGCCGCGGCACGCGGTTGACAGCTTTGATCGTGGCCTGGAGAACTGCATCTGCTTTGTCCTCGGAAACGATGCGGTAGGTGCCGTCCTGCTGCAGCTGCTTGATCAACGTGTTCGTGATCAGCACCTCGATGCGCGGGAGGAAGCTCTCGTTCCGGAAGGTCGGCACGGCGATGGTGCGGATCTCGCGGAGCGCGTGAGGCTTGACCTCGCCAATGCGATAACCGGCGCAGCCGCTGAGGCAGAGGGCCACCGCCAGACCGCCGAACAGGGCTTTCACGCTATTGGCCGGACGGCGACGGCGTCGGCGTCGGCGTCGGTCCCGAAGCGGGCTCACTCGACGACCAGTCGCCCACATCAGGCGCGAACGTCGAATCCGGCATGAGCGAGGCGGGCGGCGGCAGGGATTCATCGTACTCCGGCGGCGGCAATGCGTTTACGTCGGAAGGCGACAGACGCATCGGCACGTTTGTGGAACGTCCCCCCTCACGGGTGGCCGCGGCCGTCGTGGTGGCGGCACGCTTCTTCGGCACGGCGGCGGCTGCTTTCACGACTTCGTCACCTACGCGCGGACGCAATTCCTCGACCCGCCGCTTCGCCTGTTCGCTCTGCGGGGAGCCGGGCTGCTGGCGGATAACGTCGAAGTAGTAAATGACCGCCGCGCGGTAGTTCTTCTGCTTGTCGTAGTAACGCGCAATCTGGAAGGAGTTGGTCGTTTGTTTCTGCTCGAGCGCGCGCAGGTTTTCGCGAGCCTGCGGGACTTTCTCGCTCTTCGGGTAACGGAAGAGGAAATCCTGGAAACCGATCTTCGCGTTTTCAGCAGCTTTCGCATCGCGCGTGCCGGTGCGGGCGGCATTCAGCCAAAGATACCCGATCTGATACTGCGCATCGGCGGCCACGGGGTGCTCCGGGAATTTTTCGGAAACGGCCTGGTAAGCTTTCACCGCACCCTCGTAGTTGCCCTGCTTCTCGTTGGCGAGGCCGATGTTGAACTGCGCGCGCGCAGTGTACTTACCGTAAGGCGCGGTGCGAATGATGGCGGCGAAAATCTCGACCGATTTATCAACGGCGCTGCGCAGCGGGAGGCCCAGCAGCTTCAGTTTCTTGCCGTTCAGATATTGCTCGCCGATGCGGAACTGCGCCTCGATCGATTCGTCGAAATGCGGGCTGCGCGGGTAATTCTCAACCACCACGCGGTAAGCACCCGCTGCCTTAATCAGATCGCCCGAGCGCTCCTGCAGCTGCGCAAACCGGTAGGCGGAGCCGGCGGCGAGGGTATCTTTCGGATAACGACGCACGAGCTGCCGGTAAGCCTTGATGGCGCGCCCGATGTTTCCAGAGTTCTCAGCTGCCTGCGCGGTTTGGAAGAGCTGCTGAGCGTTGCCGCTGACCTCCTCCTCGCCGGGCGCGACATATTTCGTCTTTTCGTTCGGCTTGAAAACAACGGCGGCCGAGGCGCCGAACGGGCACGCGAGGCAGCAAATCAGAAGGGGGACAAGGGGGTTGAAACGAGAGACCATCGGGTGCCGGCAAGCTAAATAAGCTTGCCCCCTGCGTCAAGGGACCCAGGGTCCGGAAGGTGCCCTTTTCTGAGGCGCCGCGGGAGACATCTTTTCGCAGCGCCGGCTTCGATTCAGCAAGTGAAGGCCTCTTGAATCTCAACCACCAGCAGAAAATCCGGCTCGGCGCCTGCGCGTGGAGTTTTGAGGAATGGCGGGGCGTTTTCTACCCGCATGACCTGCCGCCGGATCGCTGGCTGGAGTTCTACTCGCACTACTTCCAGGCGGTGGAGGTGGACTCCACTTTTTACGCAGCTCCCGCACCGGCGACGGTGGTGCGGTGGGTGGAGAGCACGCCGGCTTCGTTCCGGTTCGCGTGCAAGCTGCCGCGCTCGATCACCCACGCCTGCCGGCTGCGGGATTGCCGCGCCGAGTTTACGGAATTCCTCCGCTGCCTCGAGCCGCTCGCGCCGAAGCTGCAGGTGATCCTGGTGCAGCTGCCGCCCTCCTTTTCGCCGAAGGAAGGGAGCGCTGCACTTCGGGCTTTTCTTCCGCAATTGCCGCGCGATTTCCGGTTTGCGATCGAGTTTCGCCACCCCGGCTGGCACCGGCCGCAGATTGTGCGCCTGCTGCAAAAGCATCGCGTCTGCTGGGTTTGGGCCGACACCAGCCCGCTGAACGAGCGGAACCTGGCGCCGTTCGAGCTGTGGCCGAACACCACCGACTTCCTTTACGTGCGGCTGCTCGGCGATTACGGAACGAAGTACGCCGGAGACGGCGCGCGCCTTCACCAATACGGGAAGCTGCTCTGGAAACGCGAGGCGGCGATGGAGAGCTGGGCGATGAAAATCGAGCGGCACCTGGAGGAGACGCGGAACGTCTGGACCTTCGTGAACAATCATTACGAAGGCTACGCGCCGGAGACCTGCCAGCGCCTCGCGCAGCGGCTCGGCTACGAGCTGCCGCTCCCCTCCTCCACCGACACGCTGAGCGCGGACCCGGGTCAGCTGGAGCTCTTCGGCTCGGCGACGTAAGTCGCCGTATTCCTCCTGATCCTGCTCCTGCTCCTGATCTTGATCCTGATCCTGATCCTCTCCTGTTCTCCCGCCAGCGCAGAAGATCAGGAGCAAGATCAGGAGCAAGATCAGGAGCAGGAGCAGGATCAGGAGCAGGAGCAAGAGCAGGAGGGGAAAACCCGCCCGCCTAACGAATCTCAGCCGCGCCGAAGTAGCGATGCAGCACCTCCGGCAGACGCACGGAGCCGTCCGGCTGCTGCCCCGACTCGATCAGCGCGGCGAACACCCGCGGCAGCGCTAACCCGGAGCCGTTCAGCGTGTGGCAGAAGCGATTCTTACCCTCCGCGTCTTTGCAGCGGAGATTCATCCGCCGCGCCTGGAAATCCATGAAGTTCGAGCAGCTCGACACCTCGAGGTAGGCATTCTGCCCCGGCGACCATGCCTCGATGTCGTAAGTCTTCGCGGAACCGAAAGTGACATCCCCGGTGCAAAGCTCGATCACCCGATAATACAAACCCAGCAGCTGCAGCACGCGCTCTGCGTCCGCGGTGAGCGCCTCCAGCTCCTCAAACGAACTCTCCGGCGTGGTGATCTTCACCAGCTCCACCTTGTCGAATTGATGGACCCGAATGATCCCGCGCGTCTCCCGACCCGCCGAGCCCGCCTCGCGCCGGAAACAAGGCGTGTAGGCCACGAACTTCTTCGGCAACTCCGAGGCGGCGAGAATTTCCTCGCGATGAAAATTTGTCACGGGCACCTCGGCCGTCGGCGCGAGGAAGAGCTGATTCTCCTCCAGTCCATACATGTCCTCTTCGAACTTCGGCAGCTGCGTCGTGCCGATCATGCAATCGCGCCGCACCAGAAAAGGCGGACTCATCTCCGTATAGCCATGCTCCTGCGTGTGGAGATCGAGCATGAACTGGATCAGCGCCCGCTCCAGCCGCGCGCCTGCGCCGGTGAAACAGATGAACCCCGAGCCGCTGAGCTTCGCCGCCCGCTCCAGATCGAACAGCTGCAGCTTCGCGCCTAACGAGACGTGATCAAGCACCTCGCCGGCAAACTGCGGCTGCTCGCCCCAACTCCGCACCACCGGATTCTCGGCGGCCGTCCGGCCGATCGGCGCCTGCGGGTGCGGCAGGTTCGGAATGCCTAACAAGAGGTTCTTCTGCTGTTCCTCTCCGGCGGCAGCGTCACTTGTGACGCGGGCGATCTCCTCGCCGATCGCGCGGACCTGCGCCTCCAGTTCTTCCGACGATTCACCGCGGCTCCGCTTCCCGCCGATCTCTTTGCTGAGCCGTTTCCGGTCGGCATTGAATTGCTGCAGCTGCGTCTCCGCGCGGCGACGCTCCACATCCACCCGCAACACCTCATCGATCTTCGCTGCGTCGTCGCCGCCGCGGGTGGCGAGCCGTTCCTTCACAAAGTCCGGCTGTTCGCGAATGAGGCGGATGTCGAGCATTAGCGTCGGTGTATCAGCAGAGCGACCGAAAGGCAACTGACGGAACACAGGCATTTTGCCTGTGCGGCCACCGGCCATTTTGCCCGGTGACTGTCGAGCGGTAGCGCGGAGGACTCTTCCGCGATGAAGATACACCGGCCAAAATGGCCGGTGGCCGCACAGGCAAAATGCCTGTGTTCCGTAAGTCTGCGTCCTGGACCGCCGGCATTCCGGAAAAACCACCTGACAATCACCACGCGCCCCTCATATTTCCGCTGTGGAACAGCTCAACCTTCTGGGGGTTGCACTCGGCCTCGCCACGCTGGCAGGCATCAATCTTTACCTGACGGTCTTCGTCACCGGGCTGGCGGTGAACCAGCACTGGATCACCCTCGCGCCGCAATACCAGTCGCTCGAGGTGCTGGGGCATCCCGCCATCATCATCATCGCGGGCATTCTCTACTTCCTCGAGTTCTTCGCCGATAAGGTGCCGTGGATCGACTCCGCCTGGGACGCGGTGCACACCGTCATCCGGCCGATCGGCGGTGCGATGCTTGGCCTGCAGGTGCTGGGGCACTCCACCCCCGCGTTCGACGTCATCGTGGCGCTGCTGGCCGGCTCCACCACCCTCGTGGCGCATACCGCGAAAGCTTCTTCGCGCCTGGCGGTAAACACTTCCCCCGAGCCGTTCTCGAATATCGGCGTCAGTCTGTTTGAAGACGCGGCCGTGTTCGGCGGCCTCGCTTTGATTTACTTCAACCCGTTAATCGCGCTCGGCATCTTCGCGTTCGCGCTGCTGGCCTTCCTCTACTTCGCGCCCAAGGTGCTGCGCGCGATGAAAGTGAAGATCTGGCTCGTCTTCAAGAAGCTGAATGGCCCCGCCGAGACGAACCTGCCGGGGACGTTGCCCACCACCCTGGCGTCGCACCTGCAGGAGCCGTTCGCGCGGCAAAATGTCCTGCATGAGACGGTGGCGTGGGCGCTGCCCTGCGTCAGCGGTCGCGCGCGTCGCATCCCGGGCAATCTCTTCGGCGCCCTCGTCGCCACGAACGAGGAACCGCGGAAGCTGGTGTTCGTGGGCCGGAAGGGCAGCCGCGGCTTCTCGCAGTGGCTGGAGCTGGATGGCATGACCGTGGCGCGCGAGCCGAAGTTTCTCTCTGAGAATGTGGTGATCTTCTCCGAGAGTGGGAAAGGTCCGCGTTACCTCTTCATCCTGCCGCGGAGCAGCGGGGCGCAGGTTGAAGAAGCGGTCGAGTATCTCCGCGCGCGCCTGGCCGCGCCGGCGGCGGCGATCGACCCCGTGGAGCAATTGCCCGCCGAACCACGCGAGCAGGAGCCGGCGATCCACTAAAAACACAGGCTCTGCTCGTGTTCCGCGGGGAACGATTTGCCTGCCCTGCTATCATCGGCTGCCGCATGTCCCTTGCCGATCGCTACTCCGAGCTCCGCGCCTGCGGACGTGTCCACGAGAGGCAGCTCTTCCCGCCGCGCCGCGATCCGGGCGAGCTGGAGCTGCAGGCCCGCTGGTTCGCCGGCGACTTCGGGAAGCAATTCCGCTCCGTCTGCGGGAAGGAAATAGAAGTGGTGCAGTTCGGCACCTGGAATCGGGAAGCGGGTCCAGATTTTCAGAACACTGCCATTCGCATAGAGGGCGGTGAAGTGCTGCGCGGCAGCGTGGAGTTCGATCTCTCCGATCGCAGCTGGGAAACGCACGGTCACGCGACCAATCCCTCTTTCGAAGACACGGTGCTGCACGTCTTCGTGCATGCGAGCGAGCACGCGTTCTTCACCCGCACACCAGCGCATCGGAATGTGCTGCAGGTGCGGGTCGATCCGAGGGCATTGCCGGAGAGCTTCGCGGCGAACGTCCCGCTCGCGCGACCCGGCCGCTGCCAGGCCCCGCTCCATGGGTTGCCGGAGGAGCGGGTGCGCGGGGTGCTCGACGGCGCCGCTGAGTTCCGCCTCCAACGCAAAACCGCGCGTCTGCGCCGAATGCTCGAGATGCACGGGCGTGATGAGACGCTTTTCCAAGAGCTCGCGGCGGCGCTCGGTTACAAGCAGAACAAGCTGCCGTTCACGCTCCTCGCCCAACGGCTGCCCCTCGCGACATTGCGCCCGCAGGGCGAGGAGACGGAGGCGCTGCTCTTCGGCGGGGCCGGTTTTCTCGAGGCACCGGATCTGAGTGTCTATGCGGGCGAGACGCGCACCTACGTGCGGACGCTCTGGGACCGCTGGTGGCCCCACCGTGACTCCATGCAGCGCCTGGTCCTACCGGCGGCGCTCTGGCGGCTGGGCGGAGCGCGTCCTCTCAATCACCCGCAGCGGCGGCTCGGCGCGCTCGCGGCGGTGGCGGGTGACTGGTCCGGCTTCATTCACTCGTTAGGCGAAAAGCCGGCCGCAGCGGGTGCCGTGCGGAAGTTTCTTCTCGGGATTCGTCACCCGTTCTGGGAACAACATTACACCCTCACCTCGGCACGAGCGCCGCAGCAGATGGCGATGATCGGCGCCTCCCGCGTGGCCGAGATCCTGGCAAACGTCGTGCTGCCGTTCCTCGCCGCGCGTGGGGTGGAGGTGTGGCCTGCCTACGCCGAGCTGCCGGCGCAGCTTACCAACCGACGTCTGGAGACGGCCGTGACACGGCTCTTCGGCGGCGATCCGCGGCGCCGGCAATTTGTCCGCAGCGTGGCGCATCAGCAGGGGCTGCTGCAGATCTACGAGGACTTCTGTCTGCAGGATGGCTCCGACTGCGCCCACTGCCCGTTCCCGGAGCAGATGCAGCGTTGGAGCTGAGGACAAAGCGTCGCGCGTCTGTTCACGTGATTCCCGAAGAAACGCATGCGTGACGCTCCAGCTCATGGTATTTCTTCCGCGCACCACCCTCACGTGACCCTCCGCGATCTGAACCAGAGACAACACGGCTTCACGCTCATCGAGCTGCTGGTGGTCATCGCGATCATCGCCGTGCTGATGGGCCTCGCGTTCCCGGCCTTTCAAAGCGTTCAGAATTCCGCCAAGCGGACGCAGGCCAGGAACGACGTGACGCAGCTCGTCACCGCGGTAACTGCCTTTTACACCGAGTACGGCAGATACCCGCTTCCTCCGGGTGCGCCGAGCAGTGACGATTTCACGTATGGCGCAGGCGCGGGCAGTCCCAACAGGATGCTGATCCAGATACTTATGGGCAAGGATGCAGCTGCGAATCCGCGCCAGATCGCCTTTCTTACCCCCACGATTGCGAAGCAGGACGGAGGGTATGGCGTTTGGCTGGACAACAGCGGCGAACCGACCAGTGAGTTCCACCACCCGTGGAGCAGACCAGGCAACACGGCTCCATATCAAATCAGGATCGATGCGGACTATGACGGACAGGTGACTGACCCGGAAGACAGCCAACGGATGCTGCCTCTCGGGGTCGTGGCATGGTCGCCCGGAAAAAACGCCAATGCGCCAAAGATCTACTCACATAAGTAGCTGCGGCATCGGAGCGACTTGCATTCCCCGTTCAAAACCCTAAGATCGA
>JACCZQ010000227.1 GCA_013695905.1 Chthoniobacterales bacterium | reverse complement strand
CGGCGAGCGGCTCGCTCACGCATTTCTTCGATGACGAGCTTGTCCCCGCCTCACAAGGTGTCCCAGCCGATCTGCTGCGAAAAATTGAGCCGTTCCCGACGAAGGAGCTGGCGCCCTACGACGCCGGTTACGTTTCCGGCTGGGTGGTCGAGCAATACCAGATCGACCTCGTCGCAGCTGCCGCACACTCGCGCGAGCTCATGGATGGAAAGCTTCGCCAGCTCTGCGCGGCGCAGATTCCCGGCGACACGCACCGCAACCTGCAGGTCGATGCCGACTACAGCCAGCAGACCTTCAAGCACATCCTCCTGCCGATCTGGCTTCTCACCTATCAATACGGCGCCAGGACCTTCCGGGTGCTGGCAAACGGCTTCACCGGCACCGTCGGTGGGAAGTACCCGAAGAGCTGGATTAAGATCACCCTGCTCGTGATCGCGCTGCTTTTCGTGGCGCTGCTGATCTTTTACTTCGCGGAGGGCTGAGAACTGCTGCGTCGTGAGAGGTTGACGGATGCATACGCAACGAGCATCGTCGTGTGCATGCGCACGACGCTGAACATTGACGACGACCTCCTCGCTGAAGCTGGTCGTTACACCGGCGAAACAGAAAAGACAGCCCTGGTGCGGATGGGCTTGCAGGCCTTGATCGAGCGGGAAGCCGCTCGCCGCCTCGCGGCCCTCGGAGGCACGATGTCCAGGGTGACGGTGCCCCGGCGAAAGCGCTCTCGCGTGGCGCGAAGGAAATGATCCTCGCCGATACCTCCGTCTGGGTGCAGCACTTCCGACGTGGCATCCCGGCCTTTGCCACTGCTCTTGAAGCCGGCTCAATTCTCATGCACCCAGTGGTGATCGGCGAACTCGCCACCGGAAATCTTGCGCATCGGCAGCAGACGTTAGCGGATCTGCGAAGGCTCCCGGGAACCAAGGTGGGCACGACCGAAGAATGCCTTGTCTTCATTGAGACACACCAGCTGCACGGACGCGGTATCGGCTGGAACGATGTCCAGCTGCTCGTCGCCGCGAAATTGTCTCACGATCCCCTCTGGACGCTGGATGTCCGGCTTGCTGCCGCCGCTGCCGAGCTCGGCGCCGCCTCCTGAGCTGTCACCGGTCTGCGGGATATTTCGCCGCCAATTTCCGGACGGTGTTCGCGTTCCGGATTGTCGCCGCCACCCCGAGAGTCTTCTCCAGCAGCGGTCCGGAGAACTTCGAGTCGCTCGAGTTTCCCTGGATGCGCCAGTAGAGCTCCCGCCCGTGCAGATGGAACTGTTCGAGCTCTGTCTGAAATCCGAGCAGCTTCGCACCGGCCTCCTTCGACGGCGCCGCCTCCATGAAGCCGGTGAACAGCTTCCCGTCCCCTGCTCCCTGGAAAGGCGAATAGCGCGCGATCTCCGCCAGCTCCCCTTCCGTCCGCAGAAAAGTCCTGACCCCGTAGCCAAGCTCCTTCTGCAGCGCCTGCTCGATTTTCTTTTCCAGCGTCGCCGCCTTCGGGGCGCATGCTTCGAAAATGACATTCCCGCTGGCGATGAACGTCTCCACCTTCCGCAGGCCTAACGAGTCAAACACTGCCCGCAGTCGCTCCATCTTCACCACGCGGCCGCCGACATTGATGGCGCGCAGAAATGCAATGTATCGTAGCATGGCGGGAGGCGGAGTCCTGACGGTCATCCAAACAATCTGCTCTCCGAGCCGAAGCCCGGCACCTGGACCATCCGTTCGAACCGGAGACCGAGCTTCTCGAGAAGCCGGGCGGAGGCGTGATTATCCGGAGCTGTGATGCCGACGATGCGAGCGAGGCCATGCACAGTGCGGCCGTGCTCCAGCAACGCGGAGGCAGCTTCGCGGGCGTAGCCCCTGCGCTCATACCGCGCCGCCGTCGAGAAGCCGATATCGACATCGTCGAGCGTATCACGTTTCACGAGGCCGCAGATCCCCACCGGCTCGCCGGATTCCTTTAACTCCACCACATAGAAGCCGAATCCGAGCTTCTCGTAGCTCGGCAGAATCTTCTCCGTGATGTAAGCCGCGGCAGCCCCGGTGGTGCGCACTCCGCGATCTGCGACGTAGCGAAGAAACGCCGGCTCGTTCAGCAGCTCGAGCATGAACGCGGCATCGTGTGCCGCATCCATCTCGCGCAGAACCAACCGCTCAGTCTCAAGAACCTTCTTCACGTGGTTAACCTCAAAGTCGCTCCTCGCAAATTGCCCTCGGGCTGCGCGAGCGACCAGCTGAAACTACGCTCCTGCTGCCTGCCCGCCCGCAGGCCGAGCATCAGCGATCGGCGGGCGCATAGCCCGCGAACAGCTCCCTTGCTTCCGGCACCTCGCTCAGCGGAATGCAATCGCAGATGACGAAAAATTCATCCCACATCGCGAGGACATTCGCGTTTTGATGCGCCTCGTCGATCGCCTCATGCGATTTCCATTCCGAGACTTCGATGATCGTGCCGTCACGCGCTCGCATGATGAGCGGCGCGCGGTCGGTCGCGAGACCTTCCTTGCGAAGGCGCGGCACACGGCTCCGCACCAGCTGGTGCAGCTCGCCTTCCCGGCCCGGTTTCGGCCGGTACGCGACGATGACGCATACTCCGGTCACGGAAGAGATCCTCTTATTCCGTCGCCACGGAGACCATCCAGGCGACCCCAAATCGATCCACCAACATCCCAAACTTCGGCGACCAGAATGTCTTCTCGAGAGGCATCGTCGTGAGCCCACCGTCCGCGAGCGCCGCAAAAACGCGATCTGCCTCCGCCTCGTCAGGCACGGTGATGGAAAGCGACACGCCCTCGAAGTTTGCAGTCCCGTCGCACATCCCATCCGAAGCCATCAAGGTCGTCTCTCCGATGCGGAAGCTCGAGTGCATCACCTTCTCCTCGAAGCAATCCGGCAGCCCCGGATGCGGCGGCTCCGGACTTTCCTTGTAGCGCATGCACATCAACACCTCGGCGCCGAGGGCGGTGCGGTAGAACTCGAGCGCTTTTTCGCAACGCCCGCCGAAGTTGAGGTATGGTTGAACAACAGTAGCGGCCTTGGATGCAGACATAACGCGAGAGTGCCTGCGCCGGCCCGCGCGTCAACATCTCAAATGCCTCTCGTGGGGTGCCAGCTCTAGCGCCGGCCGCGACCGCCCCCGCCAGCACCGGGCGCTCTGCGGCCAAAGCTCCTTTGCGGTGGACGACTCGGCGCGCCAGGCACTGTGCCCGCGGGGCGTTTGCGCCGTTCGCGCACGTCGGCTCGGGGTTGTCCTCTGCCACGCTCCCGTTCCTCGCGCGGCGGCGCGGCGGCTCCGTAATCAAAACGTTCCGCGCGTTTGCGGACGATCCCGCGCCCGATGAACCGCTCCAGCGACCGCAACCCCGCATGATCTTCCGGCGTGATGAAGCTGATTGCATCACCGACCGCATGGGCTCGACCGGTGCGGCCAATGCGGTGCACGTAATCTTCGGAGTGCATCGGAAAGTCGTAGTTCACCACGTGCGAGATGCCGTCCACGTCGATCCCGCGCGCCGCGATATCAGTCGCCACCAGCACGCGCACCGCGCCTGATTTGAAATCCTTCAACGCCCGCAGTCGCTGATTCTGTGAGCGATTCGAGTGAATCGTCCCGGTCTTAATCCCAGCGCCTTCCAGCTTCTTCGCAATGCGATCCGCACCATGCTTGGTGCGGGTGAACACCAGCACCGTGTCGAATTGCGGGTCGGCCAGCAGATGCAGAAGCAGCGCCGGTTTCTGGTGCTGTCCCACTTCATAGACAAACTGCGTCACTGTCTCGGCCGGATTCGCGCGGCGGCCGATCTCGATCACTTTCGGCGAGCGCTGAAACTCATGCGTCAGCGCCTCGATCTCACGCGACAGCGTGGCGGAGAACATCAGCGTCTGGCGTTTCTGCGGCAGCGATCGCACGATCTGCCGGATCGGCGGCAGGAATCCCATGTCGAGCATGCGATCGGCTTCATCGAGCACCAGGAACTCGAGGCTGGAGAAATTGACGCGCCGCTGCTGCATCAGGTCGATGAGGCGGCCGGGCGTAGCGACGACCAGGTCGACGCCGTTCCGCAGCGCATCGATCTGCGGCCGTTCACTCACGCCGCCGAAGATCGTCGCCATGCGGAGCGGGAGGTGTTTCGCATAGGCGCGAACGTTTTCCTCGATCTGCACCACGAGCTCACGGGTGGGCGCGACCACTAGCGCGCGCATCCCCCGGCCATGGGTGTCGGCGCCGATCCGCTGCGCGAGGTGATGGATGATCGGGAGCACGAACGCGGCGGTTTTGCCGGTGCCGGTCTGCGCGATGCCGATGACGTCGCGGCCGGCGAGCACCTCCGGGATGGCAGCGGATTGAATGGGAGTTGGCTCGGTGTAGCCGGCTTCCTTGATGGCTTTGGTGATGTGGCCGTCGAGGCCTAACGAGTTAAATGGCACTGTCGGCGGACTATCGGCGAGATCACCGCGATATCACGCGTTTAGTTCCAGCTGCTCTTTAAGGGCGTGGGGAGCGCCCCGAAAGCTTTCGGGGCGTTCCCCGGAGGTCTTCTGCCACGCCTCTTCGTCAGGCAGGCGCCTATCACCAGCCGAAATCCCGCTTTAAGATTCCCACCAGCGATTCGGTGAAGCGATCGGCTTCCGCGCCGGAAAGATGCGACCACTCCGGGTGCCAGTAGCCTTGCAGCTCCGCGTGGTCCTCGAAGTGAATGCCAGGTGCTCCAGCCCGCGCGAGGAGAACATCCCATGT
>JACCZQ010000213.1 GCA_013695905.1 Chthoniobacterales bacterium | reverse complement strand
ATCGTGCGCGATGCCGCCGGCGAGCAGACCCAGCTGCTCGAGCGTCTCGGCTTTGCGGCGCTCGGTTTCGTTCTTCTGGCGTTCCGTGATGTCGCGGAAGACCAGCACCACACCGACGACTTCGTTTTTGTTGTCGCGGATCGGAGACGCCACCTGCTCGACGACGTGCTCGTTGCCATCGCGGGAGATGAGGGTGGCGTTTTCGGGCAGGTTCAGGAGGATCGAGTGCGCTTCGTTCCGGTAGCCGCTCTTCTGGGCGCGGGCCTGCGCGGCGAGATCGATGGCCACGTTGAACACGGTCTTGAGCGGCTGGCCGATCGCTTCTTTGGATTCCCAGCCGGTGAGCGTCTCGCCGGCGTTGTTGATCATGATGATCTGGCCCTGGACATCGGTGGTGATGACGCCGTCGCCGATCGAGCGCAGGGTGACGGCGAGACTTTCCTTCTCCGCCGCGATCTCCTGTTCAAAGCGCTTCCGCTCCGTCACGTCGCGCACCATCGAGACGTAGAGCTTCTTGTTGGCCACGGTCATTTCGCTGAGCGAAATCTCGACCGGGAAGACCGCGTGGCGGCGGGTCCGGCCCACCGCGAGCGTGGTGCTGCCGGTGCGGCGGGCGAGGTCGTCCCAGGCGCAGGCGACCGGCTGTGCTTCGGGTTCGGCCGCATAGGTCTTGGGCACGAGTTTGGTGAATTTGTGGCCGACCATCTCGTTATTGATGCAACCAAACATCTTCTCGGCCGCGGGATTCATCGAGCAGATCACGCCCTCTTCATCGACCGTGATCATGCCATCGAGAATGTTCTCGATGATGGAACGGATGCGCGTTTCCACGCCGTCGAGCTTCGTGAGTTGCCGCCGCACGAGCACGGTGCTGTAGCTGTTCGAGACCACCAGCAATCCCACCGCGAAGAGGCAGAGCACGCCCAACGCCGTCGTTTTAACGATGCGTTCTCTGTTCGCCCCGGTGGAGCGGCGTTCGTAAAGGGCGAGCTCGTTGCTCTCGAAAGCGGTGATCTTTTGCCGGATCTGCGCCATCAATACCCCGCCATCCCGCGTCCTCGCGAACGCTTCCGTGTCCCGTCCCGCGCGCTTCGCTTCGATGCCGCTGACGCCGGAGATACTGATCCATTGCTCGAGGTCGGCGCGGATTTCCTTCAGGAGCGCGGTCTGCTCCGGCGCGTTCGCGACGAGGATCGAGAGGTAACCGTGATAGCTGTAGAATGCGGCGGTCGCGGTCTTGTAGCTTTCGACGAAACGCGGGTCGCCCGAGAGCAGGTAGCCGCGCTTCTCTTTTTCCATTTCAACCACGGAGCGCTCGAGCTTCGGCAGGAAATCCAGGATCTGCGTCGATGGCGCAGCCCGCTCCTGCTCGCGCATCCGCTGGTTGAGGACGACCTGCTCTTCGTTCTGCAGCGTCCGCAGCATCTCGCGTCCCTGGTCGAGCATCGAATCGCCCAGCGCGATCGAAGGGAGTATACCTGAAGCGGCAGCTTCCGGCTGCCGGGCTGTCATTTCCGGCAGAGCAACCGTGGTGATCCACCCATGGATGATTTCCTGCAGGCGCAGCATCCGCTTCCGTTGCTGCGGACTATCGAGGATGAAAGCGGTGAGATCTTCGATGCGGTTCTTGATGGTGACGCGCCGTTCTTCGAAGCCCTGGAAATAGGAAGGCTCTCCCGTGAGCAGGTAACCGCGATGACCGGTCTCCAGCGCGGCGATGTCGTTTTCGATCACGCTGCTGAGGCGCATCACCTCGATGGTGCGCATCCGGAGCGCTTCCTGTTGGTGATTGCGGTAGCTGACGAAAACGAAGATGCCCGCCAGAAAAATGATGACGAGCAGGCCCGCTGCGGTGCCGGAGAGCAGTTTCGCCTGGAAGTACTTCTGGCTGAAGAGCCATGAGCTACAGCGCCGGGGTAGCGAAGGGCGAGCCTGGGGATTTGAACTAGCGGCGGGAGAGTCCGACTGGTGCATTAAAATTGCCATAAAGCAGGTCTCCTGCCAACTGCTCCTGCGACCGATAAAGAAGCAGAACTAATACCGCACCCGCACGAGGTAGAGCCCCGCGGCTGGTGCGACGAATCGTGCTGTCGCGGGAGTTTGCGCCGGCGACTCGAGCCGCTGCCGGACCTCGCCGGGGGCCGCCTGGCCGCGGGCGCAACGCGCCAGCGCCCCCACCATCAGCCGCACCATCTTGTAGAGGAACCCGTCACCGGTGAACTCCACCACCACGCACGGCCCGCTGCGCCTGAGCTGCACCTGCTGGATGGTGCGGACGGTGTCGTGCTCCGGCTGGCCGCGATTCGCGGCGAAGGAGGCGAAGTCGTGCTGGCCGACGAAGCACTGCGCCTCGGCTCTCATGAGATCGAGGTCGAGAGCGCCGGGGACGTGCCACGTGCGGC
>JACCZQ010000210.1 GCA_013695905.1 Chthoniobacterales bacterium | reverse complement strand
GTCTGGAGGTGACGGTGCATGGGGCGGAGGAGACGGGGGAGGCGTATGCGCGGGCGTTAGGGCGGTTGTCGGGGTGGCGGGATTTGGTGATCGGTGAAAAGTGAGATGTGATTGGGGGGCGTTAGTCAATGTTCGGACGGAACGGGCGATGGTCTCCACGGCTGAGCGGTTGAGTGCCGGAGGCACGGCGGAATAAAGCCCGGAGCGACGCGTAGCAGAGCTCCGGGATCACACGTGACGCACGCCACCAACCCCTGAAAGGGGTGACGGAGGCGTCGCCTGCGGACTCAAGAGACGAGTGAATGCTGGAACGCGCAAGCTTCGTTCCGTCGCCCCTTTCAGGGGCTTGAGGTTCTTGCACTACGACGGTTCCCGGGGTTTCGCTGGCGCTCCACCCCGGGCTTTATTCCGTCGCACCTCCGGTGCTGCTCTTTGGAGGATCTTTCGGGAGCGCGGGTGCTGGAGGTGGTCGCCACGCGGGTCGGCGGTCATAGACCGCCGCGGGCCGTCCTTCGGGGCAACTTCTCAGGAGCGCCGACGCAATAGGCGCTACCGACGCGGTTTTACGTGCGTTCTTCGGGCGACGCTCGCCACGGGCGGCGGCGGACGGCTCGGCGTCTACGCGGCTTGGCCGGCGAGCACTTCCTTGAAGCGCGTCAGGTCGGCTTCGAGCTGCTGCTCCGGAGCTTCACCGAAAAATTTCGCCACGGTCGCGCCAATCACACCCGCGGGCGGCAGATATTGCAGCGACACTTTTACCTCGGTTGACTGGCCGTTATTCACCGGCTCGAAGCGCACGGAACCCGCATTCTGCACCTCGGCGCCGGGGAGCGACTCCCACGCGATGAGCGAGTTTTCGCGGTCGGTGATGATCTGCGCCGTCCACTCCACTTCCGTGCCGGCCGGACCTTTCACGATCCAATGCGAACGGCGGTCGTCGATTTCCCGCACTGCCTGAACGTGCTCCATGAATTTCGGCAGGTTCTCGAGATTCCGCCAGAATCGGTAAACATCCTGCGGCGCGCGATCGACCACAATCTCGCGCGTCACTTTGATCCCTTTGTTTCCCGGCACGCCCGTCTCGCCGTTCAGCTGGCTGGAGTTGATGCCGAGCTTCTCATAAAGAGCGCAATGCCCTGTGCTGCCGCGCTGAATCAGCGCGCCGCCCACGAGCGCGAGCAGGATTCCCCCAAGCGATTTCCGCGCGGCGCCGTAGAGCAGCAAGCCTGCGCCGGCGGCCACGGAGCCGATTCGCTCCGGCGTGGCGATGTTGAGGTTAAGGGCAGCGCGGACGTGATCGACTGCTTTGTGATCGGCGAGTGGTTGGACGGTGAGTGGCATAATAAAATTTGGTGTGCCGGTAGTTTCGCGGCGGGGCCGGCTTTTGGCCGTGAGTTTTTCCGTTCCATGAAGCAAATCTCGACACCGCCGCGTCTCTGCTTCTACTTTTCAATCCGAGCCTCAACCCTGCTGCCGCCATGCCCGCCAAAGATCCTCGCGTCGATGCCTACATCGACAAATCGGAAGAGTTCGCGCAGCCGATCCTCCGACATCTGCGCGAGGTGGTGCATGCCGGCTGCCCCGAGGTCGAGGAGACAATCAAGTGGCAGTTTCCCTGCTTCGACTACAAGGGGCCGTTGGCGAACATGGCCTCCTTTAAGGAGCACTGCGTTTTCGGGTTCTGGAAAGCAGCACTCCTCATGGAGGGCGACACGAAGGCCGCTGAGACAGCCATGGGCCATTTCGGTCGCATCCGATCGCTGACCGATCTGCCACCGAAAAGAGTATTGATCAGCCTGGTGAAGAAGGCGGCGGAGCTGAACGCCGCCGGTGTGAAACTGCCGAAGCGGTCAGCTCCGCCGAAAGCCGCGCTGGAGATGCCGGATGACTTCGCCGCGGCCTTAAAGCGAAACAAGAAAGCGCAGACCGCGTTTGAGAAATTCAGCCCGAGCGGCCGGCGCGAGTACCTCGAGTGGATCACCAGCGCCAAGCGCGAAGAAACACGGGCGCAGCGACTTGCCACCGCGATCGAATGGATCGCTGATGGCAAGTCGCGCAATTGGAAATACGAGCGGAAATAGCCCGTGAGGTTCGGCTACTTACCGAAGACGTTCTTCACGTCGCCGACCTTGTCCTGCACCTTGCCCTCGGTCTTCTCGGCCTTGCCGCGAGCTTCCAACTCCTCATTGCCGACGACGCGCCCCGTGGTCTCTTTCACCGCGCCCTTGGCTTGCTTCGCATTCCCTTTAATATTGTCTTCCGTGCTTGAGTTCATACGTTGGAATCGGATTTCGGCGCCGCGCGGGTCGTGCGACCGCGCCCGATAGGCGGTGTGGTGTCTCGGGCGCTCTAGCCGGGAAAAATCCGGCTGAAGCGAGTGCGCGAGAGCGGCAGGAACCCGTGCCGCGTGTAAAGCGAAACGGCACGTTCATGTCCCGCCACCACCTCCAGCTCGAGACCGCGCCAGCCGAGTTGCTGCGCGCGGGCTGTCACTTCTGAGAGCAGGGCTGCACCTGCTCCCTGGTCCCGGCACTCCGGCGCTACGTAGAGCTCTTCCAGCCAGCCGACGGTGCCGCCATGCTCCGCGCTGAGGTGCGCTGCCGCATAGGCGATGCCGATGGGCCGCTCCTGCGCGAGGGCCAGTAACATGAAACCGTGACGCGCGTCGCAGATCACCGTCTGCGTCACCACGCGCAGCGCTTCGACGGAAGCGGGGATGTCGTGCTCGCGCAGCTGCGCGGTGAGGAGAGAGACCGCCGCTTCGAGGTCGCTCGCGGCGAGGGTTCTAACTTCCATGGTCCTCCACGCGGGCGATCCGTGCGGTGGTGCTCCCCTCAGTTTCCGGCCGCTACTGGTTTGATCGAATCCATCATCGTGAGCAGCGCCACGTTGTGCTTCCGGTTCGCGTCTGCTGGCCCGGCCGCCTCAGCGACGTAGCGGCCATCGCCCACGGAGAACGCCACCAGCGTGAGGGCGTAAGCCGCGTCGCCGCGTTGGCCGCGTGAGGTGAGGACTGTCTGCGTCACTTTGTGCTGGTTTTCCGCTTCCGCGGGCGTGCCGAGCTCGAAGTCCGTCAACTTCACTTCGGCCGCGCGGCGTCTCGCGCGTTCCGGTGCAGGTTCACGCGTCGCTTCGATCTGCACCTGATAGCTTCCATCCGCGTTCGGCATCAGCAGGAGCGTCTCCGCACGGAACGTCGCCTTCCAACCTTCCGGCACCTCGATCGTGAACTGCGGCTTCGCCCGCGGATAACTGACCTCAGCCGCAAAGAGAGGTGCGCCCGTGCCTAACGAGAGCAGGAGCAGCGCGGCCGCGAGAAATTTGGTCATCATTTAGAACGACGCTACCCGCGGCGACGCGAAGTCACAATGGCGCGCGCCGTGGCCGCGGCGGCGGGACGGGATCCAGCGTGCCGGGCGCCACCCACGGCAGACAGCGGAAGAGCCGCTTCGTCGTCATCCAAATACCCACCGGGAAGCCGTGCCAGCGGACCGCCTGCAGCGAGTAATGCGAGCAGGTTGGCCGAAAACGGCAGAGCACAAAAGACGAGGTGATCGGCTTGACGACCCGCCGATAGGTGACCAGCACCGTCCGCTCGTAAGCGCGCACGGACGCCTGCTGCCAGGGCGGGCGACGCCAGTCCACGACCGCTGCGACCGCGAACACCGCCACGATCGCCCAGATGATCCAGAAACGCCGGCGCCGCTTTACGGGTTGCCGCAGTGCGGGCATTTCACGCTGCCTTCGAGCCGCTTTTTCGAGCAGGAGGGGCAGGGAGCCAGATTTCCTTTCGGACGCATCAGCAGGTAAATGATCAGGCCGAGGACGCCGGTGATCGCCGTCACGACGGTGAGCAGCACCGCGTTATCCATGCCGCGCGCCTTCGAGTCCCGGTAAACGTAAACGACGAGGAAGATCCAGATCGCGAGCGAGACCAACAGGATAACGCAGCCGCAGGTGCCACCGATCAGCGCGCCGGCGGCGGCAGCGGCATCATCTCCCACCGGGATCTCGCCAGCTTCCTGTGCGAGGAGCAATGGGGAGCAGAACAGCAGCGGGAACAGTCCGAGGAGAAGACGCTTCATGCCTACGTGAGTAGGGGTTTTCCCGCGGGGGTGTCAATGCGTAAATACCCGCGCCGGCAGGATTTCGATCGGAATCTCGCAATCTCGGGCGGTCGGAAAAACGAAAACGCCGCGGAGTTCCCTGGCGTGCTCCGCGGCGTTTAGATTCGTCAGGCACAGCCGGGCTGCACCTGCTGGTGGCGTGATTAAAATTCCAGCGTCAGATCGTCTTCGCAGAAGTCGAACTTCACCGGCTCGGATTCTTCGCCGTCGTCGAACACGGCCTTGAAGTATTGCTCGCAGTTTTCTTCGTCGGTCGATTTATCCCAGACCAGCGTGACCGTCTGGCCGGGTTTGATCCCTTTGCCAACGTCGAAATTGCCGTACGTCTCGCCGTCTTCCGAGGCGAGCAGTTTGGTGATCCTATTCTTGGTGGTGTTCTTCACCTTGAAGGAATGGCCTTCGGAGGCGTTCAGCGCGGCCGGCGTCGAGCTGAGCAGCGCGCAAACAACGGTGAAAAGAAATGCTTTCCGCAGATAATTGGTCATCAGCTACAGCGTAGCTGCTGCCGCTGCGAGAAACAACGCCTATCGGTAGAGATTCTGCTGCGAAACGCGGCCACGCCGGGAGCGAAGCCGCTCAGTCGCGCCCTTCGACTTTGTCGATCTTCCACTCGCCGCCGGTTTGCAGCAGCTGGACGCGGGTCTTCGTGGACATCTCCGGCCCGGTCATCTGCACCTCGGCGGTGGCGCGGTCGGCTTTGATGGCGGGTTTCGCAACCTTGATGTTCTTCGCCCACGCTCCGTCGAAATCCTGCGCGTTCAGGAATGGATCGGCGCTGAAGCCGTCGCCTTTGCGTTCCCGATCGAGCTGCTTCAGCAGACGCGGAGTGAGAAAGCGCTGCAGCTCGGCGCGGCTATCCTCGAAGACGTCTTTCTCCGCGATCATCGCCTCCACGTACCATTGGTAGAAATCACGGACGACCTGCTCGGGGGCAGTGGCCTCGGCTGCGCGCGCGGTGGAAATCGCGATGCCGCAGAGCAACACCATCGCGACGCCCCATCTGATGCTGCCGTGCAGGACTGTTTTCATCTTTAAAGGCGGTGGTAGCGGGTCACGTGTCCTTCGGGGTCAGTCATGTCGAGGGTGCCGCCGCCGATCACGACCGGGAAGACCAGCTCATCGGCCGCGCCTTCGAGTTTTATCTTCAACCTGCCGCCTTCGAGAGAATACCGGCCGCGGATCGTCTCACCGCTCGCCGGCTTTTCCATCACGGTGCCGTCCGCGGCGAACTCCGTCACGTCGCTCCCTTGCGGTTCTTTCCAGCGGCCGACGATCGAAGGGCCTGCACCTGCCGCACCGTGTTTGGCCGGCGATGCGCCTTTCCCGGCCGGAGGCGCGGGGGGCTTGGCTGGTGGAGGTGGCGGGGGCGGCGTGCTGGAGCCGAAACCGAAGAGCTTTCTCATGTTTATGATCGCTGGGTTGGTCGGAAAGTTGAGGCTGCGAAAGAAAAATAGGAGGCGCAGCAGGGAAGTTCAGACATACCACGAGCAGCGGAAAAATCGCTGGATTTTTAGGATCGCGGGCGGGCCGGTCCGGGAGCAGGAGGCACGGTGCGCTTCTACGACGACGCGGCGCGCGGCAATTCACCGGCGGCTTTCGCGCGCAACAGGCGCTCGATGGCACCCCGCAGCTGCGGCCAATCCACCGGTTTCGTGAGATGCTCCGCGAACCCAGCCGCGGCGCTGGCCGCGAGATCGTCATCGGTGCCGAAGCCGCTGAGCGCGATGCCACTGAGGCCGCACGTCGCCTGCAGCGAACGCATCAGGTCCAGCCCGCTGCCATCCGGCAACCCGAGATCGCTGATCATGAGATCAAACTTCCGCGTCGCCGCGATTTCCCGCGCCCGCGTCACACAATCCGCATGCGTCACCACATAGCCGGCGTGCTCGAGGATCCGCCGCAACACCCTCGCGGTATCGTCATGGTCCTCCACGAGCAGAATCTCGACCACGCCCGGCGTCATCGGCTGCTCGATGGAAACCACCGGCCCGTCGAGCAGCGAAGTCGCCATCGCCTGGAGCATGATGGTGAACGTCGCACCGCGTCCCGCCCCTTCGCTCTGCGCGACAATCGTGCCGCCGTGCATGTCGATGACGCGCTTGGAAATCGCCAACCCGAGCCCGAGACCGCCGTATTGACTCGTCATGGTGCGGCCGCCCTGCTCGAACGCGTCGAAAATCCGCGGCATCAGCGCCGGGTCAATGCCGATGCCGGTGTCGCTGATCTCGATGATGATGTGGTGAGCCTCGTCGTTGCGCGTGCGAAGCTCGATCCGGCCTTCCGGCGGTGTGAATTTCACCGCGTTTTTCACGAGGTTCCAGAAGACCTGTTGCAGGCGCGCGGCGTCCGCCCAGCAATGATGCTCCACCGCCTCGAACCGGCGCGCGACCGTGAGCCTCTTCTTGTGCAGATCCACCGAGGAGATATTCAGCGCGTGCTCGAGCGAGGCGTGGATATCCACCGCATCGCTGTGCAGCTCCAGCTTACCGTGGGCGATCCGGGTGAGATCAAGCAGGTCGTCGATCAGGAGCGCTTCGAGTTCGACATTCCGCTGCAGCACCTCGAGATCGCGCCGCAGCTCTTCCTTCAGATCCGGCTGCCGCCGGAGCGAGGCGATCGTCATCAGCACCGGCGTGAGCGGCGTCCGCAGCTCGTGCGAAAGCATGGCGAGGAATTGATCCTTCGCGCGGTTCGCCGCTTCCGCCTGGTGCTTCGCCTGTTGCAGGGCCAACTCCGCGTTTTTTCGCTCCGTGATATCAAGAAACGTCCCGATGAAGCGCGTCGCCTTCCCCTCCTCATCGAGCACCACGCGACCTCTCTCCGCCAGCCAACGCTCGCGAGCGTCCGGCGCCACCGTCCGGTATTCAATATCGTAATGGTCGCTGCGGCCCGGCTGCAGCACCTGCCGCACCGTCTCGGGCGCGATGTGGCGATCAGCCGGGTGAAACGCGGCCAGGTAGCTCTCGTACGTCACCGGCACGTCCGGCGCGAGGCCGAGCAATTCCCGCGCGCGCGCCGAGAGTTGGAGCGTGTCGGCCACCGGATCGAAATCGAAGGTGCCGATCGCCGCCGCTTCGGTGGCCAGGCGGAGGCGATCCTCACTTTCTTCCAGCCGCGCGGCCACCTCGCGCGCGTGCTCTTCCTGCCGTTTGCGTTCCGTAATGTCGGCCCGGAGCACCGCGATCCCTTCCGCCGTGGGATAAATGCGCGTCTCCATCCAGCGATTCCACGGCTCGTGAAATCCTTCGAACTGGTCCGGCTGCTTGTGCGCCATGGCCTGGTGGCAACGGTGATAAAATTCCGTCCCGACGGCTTCCGGGAACAACTGCCAGATATTGCGCCCGATCAGCTGCGAGCGCGGCACGCCGGCCAGCTGCGCGACTCTGGCGTTCACGTAGGTGTATTTCCACTCGTGATCGAGCGCGGAGAAGGCATCGCTGATGCTCGAGAGCAGCGTCTCGCGCTGCTCGAGCAGATCGCGCACTTCGTATTGCCGCTGCCGCGCACGGAGCGCCGTCTGCACCGCGCTCACCAGCGTGAGGCTGCCCAGCGGCCGCTCGATCAGCACCACGTTCGCGGTCGCGCCAAAGAAATGGAGAATGCGCGAGCTCGCCTGCTCCGCCGCGACGCCACTCGTCAGGACGAGCAGCGGCAGATCGCTCCACGCCGGCTGGTGCCGTAACGCGGCGAGCAGCTCCTGCGCATGAGCAGCCGTCAACGCTTCTTCCGCAAGCAACACCGCGCCCGTCTCGTCGCCGAGCTGCTCCGCCAGCACGCGAAGACTCTCGCAGACGCGGTTCTCGATTCCTGCCTCCGCCAAAGTCGCCGCCGCCAAGGCAGCATCGCGGCCCGTGGGCGTCGCGATTAGAACCGCCCCGGGCGCACCTTCAGCCGGCGTCTTCATCGGCGCGCCGACGAGTGCGCCGTTTCGGCGCGTCCGGCAAAATTGGGATGCCGCTGAGCACGCGAAATGCCGGTCGCGATTTTTTGGTTGTCCAGCTGCGCCGGCTCGCTCATTGGGCGGTGATTCTACGGAGCAGGCGAAGAAATGCCAGTGCGCCTTTTCCCCTCCTGCTCTTGATCCTGATCCTGATCTTGATCCTGATCCTAATCCTCTCCTCCGCACTACTCGCCCAGAAGGATCAAGAGCAAGAGCAAGAGCAGGATCACGAGCAGGAGTTCCCTGAACCGCGTATTATAGCGGATGCTCAAGGGGCTCGCGGTCAACTTGGTCGTTCCCGATCTCTGGCAGCAGGAGGCGGTGCGGGCGCTCCAAGCCGGGCGCGACGTGGTGGTGCAGGCGCCGACCGGCGCGGGCAAAACTTACATCTTCGAGCTGCTCTATCCGTCGCTCAAAGGGCAGGCGATCTTCACCGTCCCCACGCGCGCCCTCGCGAATGACAAGCTGGCGGAATGGCGCGCCCGCGGCTGGGATGTCGGCATCGCCACCGGCGATCTGGCGCTGAACCTCGACGCGAAGGTGATCGTCGCCACGCTCGAGACGCAGCGGGCGCGGTTCCTCCGGCGTGATGGCCCGAAGCTGCTCGTCGTCGATGA
>JACCZQ010000209.1 GCA_013695905.1 Chthoniobacterales bacterium | reverse complement strand
ACCGCACGTTGTTCGAGCAGAGCCTCTCTGAGCGGGACGAACGAGCGGAGATGATGACGAAGTTTGACGCGATTTTCTTCACCAGCGGCTGGGGCGATTTCTCACCCGCGTCGCTGCGTTCGGCGCTGTTTATTATGCTCTACCGCGATGAGCCGCTCTTCCGGTTGCCGTTTGGGTTGCTGAACGCGCTGATTGAGATCGATGAGCAGCTGGCGACTTTTCGGTATCGGCATCTGCAAATGGTGCGGCGGATGATCGGCACCCGCGTGGGGACCGGTGGAAGCAGTGGCGAGCAGTACCTGCAGGGCGCAGTGAACAAGAACTACGTCTACAAGGAACTCGCCGGCGTGATCACGTTCCTGATCGAGCGGCGGAATTTGCCGAAGTTGCCCGGGCAGCTGCGGAAGATTTTAGGCTTTAATTTCGATCCGTAGGAGCAGTGTTTTGGCGGCCGGTAGGCGTGGTGGCGGCGTGTTGTAGCCTGGGGACGCTGTCCCCGGCTGGCCCTGTGCGTGGCTAACACTCTGCAAGGCGTAGCAACATCTCGGGCCGGCCGAGGACAGCGTCCTCGGCTACAACCGACGTTCCTGCCTTACCCGCCGGCGAAGAGCAGCGCATTCGTCAGCGCATTCCCAATGCCCACCAACGCCGCCCCAGTTATCAATCCCGCGCAGATCGGCTCCATCCCCTCCACCCACGTGCGATGCCCTTTCGTCCCCACCGCGTGGCGTCGCGATTGCCACCAGAAAAACAGCGCACCGAAGAACATTGTGAAGCAATACTCCGGCGGCAAAATCACGCCGAGACCGATCGACACCGACGAGAGCGGGAACGGCCGCTTCCGGATGATCGTCATGATCTCGATGAACGCTGCCACCACCGCCGCACCGATCATCGAGTAAATCGCGGACGCCGGCAGCGTCGCCACCCCGCGTTGGATCAACTCCGCCACACCGCGCCATTGCAGCGCGGACGGCATCGGGAATTGATCGCTCGCGATCGTCATCGGCGACCGCAGCCCGGCTGCGTCGGGCGGCATGAACAGGATGAAGAACAGCGGCGTCGAAGCCAGCGCGCCGGAGAAAATTCCGATGATATGCCCCATCGCCTGTTGCCGCGGTTTCGCCCCAAGCATGTAACCGGGCTTGATATCGGAGAGCAGGTTCGCGGCGTTCGACGCCACCTCCGCCGTCATGCCGCCGGTGATGAGGTTCGATGCCGGATTCGCACGATCGATCGCGCCGATGGTGAACTGCGTGATCTTGCTGAGCGAGCTCGTCGGCGTCCACGAAGTGAGCGCCATGGAGTTCACACAGATGACCGTCAGCACGAAGATCAACGGCAGCGAGAGCATCGCGAGCCAGAGCGGCACGCCGAAGAAAATGTGCGTCAACCAGCAGCCGAGGAGACTGAACACCGGCACTCCGACGTAGGAGATCCAGAGCGGCAGCTCGATGTGTTTCAGCACGTCTTCGCCAGGTTGTTTCGCTTTGCGTTTGCCGCTCAGGTTCTTGAAGACGCTGGTGAAGATCTCCGGCTTCCCGGCGAGCGCGATCAGCGAGCCCACCACCATCATCGAGACGCCCCACCAGAGGGACCACTGATTCACAATCTCCGCGCGATTCAGCGGCATGAGCTCGCCAGTCGGCCCCGGGCGCGGCGCGATATCGCCGCGCGCGATCATGATCGGCGCCAGCACCATGAAATTCACGATCGTGCCGATCACCACGCTCGTGGCGATGCGGATTCCCATTAGCCCGCCCACGCCGAACATCGCCGCATCAAGCGTGAGCCGCAGCCCGAGCGTGCGGAATTCCGTCCCCAGAATGCGCGGAATCCAGAGCTCATACTGCGCCGCCAGCACGTAGTAGTAATGGTCGAGCCGCTCCTGCAGATGCCACGCCTCGGCCCGCCCGAATTGCACCAGCCGCATGAGCCCGTCGCTGACGAGGAGTTGATACAACGCCGTGACGCCCGCCGCGATGCCGAGCAGCTTCGCCTTGAACACGCCCTCCCCCGCCGCGCCATGATACAGCGCGTCGAGCACCACCCCGCATGCGCGGCCCTCGGGGAACGGCAGTTGATCCTCATTGATGAACCGCCTCTTCAGCGGAAACGCCACCAGCACACCGACGAGCGACATCACTGACATCCAGACGGCCATCTGCCACCACGGCACGATCGTGTTCGTGATCATCATGTAAGCCGCGAGGCTGGAGACGAGCGGCATCGTCATGTAGCCCGCGGCGGTCGCGATCGATTGCATCGCGTTGTTTTCGAGAATGGTGAAATCCTTCCCGAGACCGGCACGCGAGAGCGCGCGGAACATCGCGAACGCGAGAATGACCGAGGTGAGGCCGACGCCGAGCGTCACGCCGGTTTTGCCGCCGATGTAGAGATTGGTGGCGGAAAGAATGCCGCCGAGGAGGAATCCCGTCAGCCCAGAGCGGATGGTGAGCTGCGGGAGATCGCCGCGCCAGACATTCTCAAACCACCAGCGATCCTTCTGTTCGCGGGTCCAGGTGCGGGTTTGTTCATCCGTCAGGTGAGCGAGAGCCATGGCAGAGCTGCGCAGGCTCCCAGATTGTGCAGCTCACCGCAAGCACCGCGCGCGCGTGCTCACCGGATGGTTGGGCCTATTCGGCCGCTTCGGGCTCGGGCAGATCTTCCTCGGGAAACTCCTCGGCAAAGCCGTCAAAATGCAGGCTGCTGGCGTTGATCCAGGTGGCGCGCGGCTTGGACGGTTTCGCGCTCTTCTGTTTAGGACGGCTGCTCTTTTTGCTCGTGGAGGATTTTTTCTTCGACGAGGCGCTGGAGTTTGAGGACTTCGATTTGCTGGAAGTTTTCGCCTCGCGCGCAAACGCGTTCCCGGTGAACGCAAAGCAAATTGCCACGACCGCGACGAGAACTGGCTTGATTATGCTCATACCAAGTAAGAATCGGCCCCGCGCATGCTCGCGGTTGTCGTTTTGGATGAATCGGATGTTTACGGCGCCAGCCGTTCGATCAACCAGCTGCCATCCTCCTGCCGCGTATAGCGGAAGCGATCGTGCATGCGATCCGGGCGTCCCTGCCAAAACTCGATCCGCTCCGGGACTAATCGATAGCCGCCCCAGTGCGGCGGCAAAGGCACTTCGCTCCCCGCGTAGCGCTCTTCCATCTTCGCGAGCCGCGCCTCCAGCACTCGGCGCGCATCGATCACGTCGCTTTGGCGCGAAGCCCAGGCGCTCAGCTGACTTCCGCGTGGCCGGGAGTGGAAATAATCCTGCGATTCCTCGCGCGAGGTTCGCTCCATGCGGCCGTTGATCCGGATTTGCCGCTCCAGTTGCATCCAATAAAACGCCAGTGCGCCCTGCGGGTTCTCCTCCAGGTGTCGGCCCTTTTCGCTCGCGTAGTTCGTGAAAAAGGAGAATCCGCGTTCGTTGAGCTCCTTCAGCAGCACGATGCGGACGGAGGGTTTTCCGTCCGGCGTAGCGGTGGCGAGACTCATGGCGTTGACGTCGGGGATTTCCGCGGCGACCGCGTGGCCGAACCAGAGGGCGAACTGTTTGATCGGGTCGTCATTCAATTCCGAGCGGCGCAGCCCGTGCGCGACGTAATCGCGGCGCAATGCGGCGAGATCGAGAGGCTGGTTCATGTCTCTGACAGAATGAACAGAATCGACAGAATGTCAGAAAGAATTACGAGAGGCTCAGCGCCCCTCCTTCGGGAGCATTGCTTCCTTCCCAGACGCGAGCGCCGTCACAATTGCGAGCGGAACGGCAGCATCAGCCACTCGGTGAAGCGTTCCCAGAGCGAGCGGCTCCGGAATTCCTCCAGCGTGTACTCGCGCGATTGCGCGAGATCTTTCTCGAACACTTCCTCCATCTGCCGTCCAAACTCCGCGTCGTACACCACCACGTCCAGCTCCTCGTTAATCTCCGACGAGCGCGCATCGAAATTCGACGAACCGAACATCGAGAACATCCCGTCCACCACGAGGGTCTTCAGATGGATCATGGTCGGCTGGTACTCGTAGATCTTCACCCCGCCCTCCAGCATCCGTCCGTAGGCGGCGCGACCCGCCGAGGCGGTGAGCGGCTGGTCGTTGTGCTCGCCCGGCAGGATCAGGCGCACATCGACTCCGCGCTGCACGGCTTTCAGCAGCAGATCCACCTGATCGTCGGTCGGCGTGACGTACGGGTTCGCCAGCCAGATGCGCCTCGTCGCGGCGGCAAACGCTGTCGCCTGCACCAGCGGCACGGGCGCGAACGAGAAAGAATGCGATTCCACGGTTTGTGCGCGCAGATTTCCGGCGGGTTCCAGTTTCGGGAACTGATGCGCCCCCGAGAGCGTCTCCTTCGCCTCCTTCACCCAATGCGCCTGGAAGGCTGCCTGCAGTTGGCCGACGATCGGCCCCTCCAGCCGCATGTGCGTGTCGCGCCAGTGATCCTTATCCTGCGCGTTACCCGCCCATTTATCGGAGAACGCTGCCCCGCCGGTGAATCCGACGCGGCCATCCACCACCAGCACGCGCCGGTGCGAGCGGCGGTTTGTGCGATCGACGCGCCAGGCGCGCACCGGGTGATAATATTGAAACCTCACCCCCGCCTCTTTCATCGCGCGGACATCGGAGTTATCGAGCGACCAGCCGGAGCCGATGCCGTCGAGCAGCACCCGCACCTCCACGCCGCTCCGCGCCCGCTCCGAGAGCGCGTCCATGAATTGCCGCCCGATCGTGTCCGATTTCACAATGTAGGCGGCAAAGTTGATCGTGTGCTGCGCGGTGCGGATCGCCTCCAGCATCGCGGGGAAATAGGCATCGCCATTCTGGAGCAGCTCGATCTTGTTGCCCTCGATCGGCACCGGATTCCCGAGCGCGAGGGCGGAGCTGAAAAACTCCGGTGCGTCCACCGTGAAGCTGTGCTCCAGCCGGTGCTCGATCGATTGCCGCCGCACGAAGAGCAGGCTGAACACCACGATCACGCCGAGCACGGCCAGCGTGAGGGCGATCCATTGGCCGAGATCCAGCTTCCAGTAGCGCTGGTTGAGCCGGCTCTGGGGGCGTGAGGGTCTTGTCGGCATGAAGGGTCGAGTTGGAATCGCACCTGCACCTCATCCTGAGCGGATGAGGAGATGAACGCCCGGGCTGGAATCAGTCCTGCTTTAGCAACTCGGCTGGAGCCTTTTAAGGGATCGGCCCGCCGCGGCTAAACCAGGAGCGGGCAGCTGTTCACGAGCCAGCAGGGCGCCGCGGCGTGGGCATCCTCGTCGCTTATCTTCACGTCTCCAGCCGGCACCCGCTGGTTCTACGATCCAAAGTTCGGAAGCGTGGCGTCACCGCCTGGAAACCTATCCCTGGCCTCCTACCTCCCGCAACAGCGCTGGTACATGGTCTACTAACGAAACTGTTATGCTAACCATCTCCCGGTTGCTCCCTCGCCGCGCTCAGCCTCTGCCTCACCGCACACGCGGCGGTAGATCTTAGTCCTACTCTTCACGAGTACGTCGCGGAAGGAATCCGGAACCGGGAGCTGATCTTTGCCGACAAGAGCAGGGACGAGCAGCAGAGGAAGGTCAGCTACACGCCGCCGGCGCAGTGGTCGTGGCGCGGCTCGCCCGCACTCCTCGTGCTTACGCCGCCAAACGTTGCGCAAGCCGAGGCTAACATCGAGCAGGCTGCCTTGCCCGCGCCCCGTGCCTTCGATGAGCCGTATGCGCGCGAGTTGGTGGAGGGCGTGATTGGCAGTGTGCCGACCGGCAGCCAAAACGTCGTGGTGGTAGAGCAGCAGGAGCATCCCGTCCTCATCGGTGGCCAGGCCACGTTCGGCGTGTTGCTGTCGTACGACTTCTATGGCCAGTCCTTCAGAAAAAGCGCGGTATTCCTGAACCTGCCAGATTCGCAGCTCGTCTTCCGGTTCACGGCGCGCAAAGAGAGTTTCGCCGCGCTGGAAAAGGAATTCCGCGGCAGCCTCTCCTCCTGGCAGTGGCTTTAGACCGGCAGCAAATTTCCGCGGAACGAGCGGCCACTTTTCCTGCCGCGAACGTATCAGGAGCAATGACACGTAACTTCGCTTTTGCATTCTTCGGTCTGGCCGCCATCATTTTCGTCACCGGCTGCGCCACGCCGACCACCACAACCACCACTACGACCCGCACCGAGCGCCAGCAAAGCGCGATGTACGCGCGGTAAGTTCTCGGTTTGCATCCGGCACCGCCGCCGGAGCAGCCTGAACCGGTGCAGTAACCGGGGCTGCCAATGCTTTGACGCGGCCGGGTGGGCAACCCGGGAGGGCGCGTAGGATCGGCCGGCCTGGCGCGCAGAGCGTTCCGGCGCTGTCTTGCCATCAGCTTTTACAGGTGACCAGGCGCTAACACCTGCTCCCGGGGAGAAGATTCATTAGCTTCTGCGCCGGCTGATTTCTGCCGAATAGCTTTACTC
>JACCZQ010000203.1 GCA_013695905.1 Chthoniobacterales bacterium | reverse complement strand
GCGACGCATCGCTGGCATACACCTTGACGATGATCGGCTTCGGCCTCGGCGGCGTCGTTACCGGCCGCCTGACGGACCGCCTCGGCATCATCCCCGGAATGGGGATGGGCGTTCTGTTTCTGCTGTTCGGTTTTCTCGGCGCCAGTGTCTCGACGGCGCTATGGCAGTTTTCCGTGGCGCATTTCTTCATTGGACTGGGCGCATCGGCGACTTTCGCGCCGTTGATGGCCGAAGCGTCGCACTGGTTCGTGCGCCGGCGCGGTATCGCGGTGGGGATCGCCGGCAGCGGCTACTATCTCTCCGGTGCGCTCTGGCCTCCGCTTATCGAGCGTGGCATGGCCCATCATGGCTGGCAGATGACGTACGCCGCTCTCGGCATTCTCTGTGCCGTCGCGATGACGGTGCTTGTCCTCATCCTCCGGTCGATCATCGACAGGTCGCAACAGCGATCTCTCGTCGCAGAGGGTCGCCCGCGCGTCGAAATCAATCTCAGTCAGAATGCTCTGACAGCCATTCTCTCGGTCGCCAGCTTTACGTGCTGTGTGGCGATGGCGGTGCCGCAGGTGCATATTGTCGCCTTGTGCCTCGATCTCGGTTATGGGGTCGCGCGCGGAGCGGAAATGCTGTCGCTGATGCTCGCCTTTGCCATCGTCAGCCGGATTGGCTCCGGCTTCATTGCCGATCGGCTCGGCGGGCTCGCGACGTTGCTGATCGGCTCGGTGGCGCAAGCCTCGGCTCTTGCAATGTATATGTTCACCGACGGCCTCGCGTCGCTGTATGTGGTTTCCGCCTTGTTCGGCCTGTTCCACGGGGGAATTGTGTCAACCTATGCCATTATCGTCCGCGAGACGATGCCTGCGAGGGACGCGGCAACGCGTGTCGGCACGGTGATAATGGTCTCTTTGCTCGGCATGGCGTTCGGCGGTTGGATCTCCGGCGTGATCTTCGACATGACCTTGTCGTATCAATTGGCCTTTCTGAACGGGCTGGGATGGAACGTGCTGAATATCGCGATCGTGCTGCTGTTGCTGTTGAGCTCGCGCCGCTCTCGCCTGATCTGATGTGCGCCGCGGTACACAGGCGATCCGGAACGCAGCGAGCGGGTGCTTGCTGATCGAAACGGGGCAGCTGCCACGGCCGCGTACGCTTCCTCAGGCCGGGAAATCGGCACGAGCGGGAAATCGGCACGAGATGGGGCGACCATGTCCTGGCGTCAGAAGCGAGCGAGCGAAAACGCTTCGAGGTCGATAGCCGAACGGCCGTTGACTGCCATTTGCGCCAAGGCCTCGCCGATCGCCGGCGCGAACTTGAAGCCATGTCCCGAGCAGGCGCTGGCGAAGACGACATTGTCGATCTCGGACGAGTGATCGATGATGAAGCACTCGTCGGGCGTCATCGTATAGACGCACGACATCCCGCGCGCCGCGCGGGCGAGCCCTGGCAGCGACGGATTGAAGGCGTGCCACAGCTCGTCGGCTTCCTCGCGCCTCACGGGTGGGCGCGGCCCGTCCAGATCGATGTCGGTAAGGTGCTTGTTGTGGAAACCTATCTTGACCCCGCCTCGAATGTCCCGCCATTTCGGCAATCCGTAGACGAGCGAGCCGTCGGCCGTCTCGAGCAAGAAGAGGGGAAATCGGCCTGCAGCAAAATCGGGCGCACGGCCGGGAAGCGGATCAAACCAGAAAATCGGAATCCGCTGTGGTCTCAGGATCGCGCCGAGGTCGACTGGCAGTAGTCGCGGTAACCACGGACCAGCGGTGACGACCGCCTTTCCGCAGGAAATGGACCACCCGTCGCCTTCGAGGGTGAGGCTCTCCGCCCCGTTGCGACGGATTGCAGTCACGGGTTCTCCGTAGGCGATCGTCGCGCCGGCCGCAACGGCAGTCCGAAGAAAAGCCTGTCGCGCAGTCTCGGCAAAAAGCATGAGCGCACTCGGCTCGAACACCCCCTCGACATCGTCTAGACGCGGCGAGCGCTTCGAGCACAACCGGTTTCAGCCGACCAGCTTCGAAAGCTGCAATGCCGCGTTCCGTTGTGCCGTTGGGTGTCATGACCTCCCGGCAGAGCGCCTCGGGCGTGCGCCGCGAAGTGGCGATGAGCTGGGCGGTGCCTTGAAGCACCTCGGTGGTCAGGTGAACGGCCTCATCGGGTGAAAAACCTTGTATCTGGGCGAATGTGCAGAAAGCGTCGGCGAAATAACTCACAAAGGCAGGACCGCCGCCGCAGATCGCTGTTGCAGGGTCGAGCATATCTTCGTTGCCCACTCTCAAGGACGTGCCTATCGCAGACAAAACCTCGTGCACGCGCTCCAGAGTCTCAGGCGTGACGCTCGACGGTGCGTAGAACACGGTCACTCCGCGGCCGACTTCGGCGGGAGTGTTGGGAATCGTCCGCACAACCTGATCGCTGCCGAGGGCGTCCGAGATGGTTGCAATGCGAATGCCGGCCATGACCGAGATTATCGGAGTGTTCTCGGGAATGCGGCACCGCTCGCTGGCGACGAAATCGGCGAAAACCTGCGGCGGGATTGCAATGACGATCACGTCGCCCTGCAACACGTTCAGGTCCGCCGTCGCGTCGAGCCTGAATTGGGACTGCAGCCAGCTTCGCCGCGCCTCGTCCCGCTCGACGACAAGAAGTTCGC
>JACCZQ010000259.1 GCA_013695905.1 Chthoniobacterales bacterium | reverse complement strand
CCTTTTCCCGAACGACTTCATCATCTTCGACGAAGCGCACACGGTGGAGCAGGTGGCGTCCCGGCAGATCGGATTGACGATTTCGCAATACGGGCTGCGCTCGACGATTCAGCGACTCTACAATGCGCGGACGCGGAAAGGGCTGTTCACGGTGGCGCGTGATGCGCAGGGGGTGACGCTGGCCGCTTCTGTCGCGGATGAGCTGGAGCGGTTCTTCGACGCAGTCGGGGAGCGGGCGGAATTCCGGAAAGGGCGTGAGCTGCGCGTGCGGCAGGCGGATTTCGTGCCGGATACGATCAGCGGGCGATTGGTGGCTCTGCAGGCGCGGATTCTGGAGGCGGTGAAGAATTCGGAGGATGAATTTCTCAAAGCAGAGCTGCAGGAGATGGGGCGGCGCGTGCGCGATGCGCGAGCGGGGATTGTCACGTTCCTGGAGCAGGCGGCGGAGCGGCATGTCTATTGGATTGAGCGGACGGGGAAGACGGCGCAGTTCCTGTCGTTGAACGCGGCGCCGATCGATATCGCGCCGGTGTTGCGACAGATGATTTTTCGCGAGGGCTGCTCCTGCGTGATGACGAGCGCGACGCTGGCAGTCGGCCAGCGGGATCTGAGTTACTTCCGCCGCCGCATCGGGGCGATGGCCGCGGAGCCGCTGCAGCTCGGGAGCCCATTTGATTTCGAGTCGCAGATGAAGCTGTTCGTGGTGCAGAAGATGCCCGACCCGCGCGACGCGGCCTATCACGCGGCGCTCGCGAAATGGGTGGCGCACTTCGTGGAGGAGACGGAGGGCCGCGCCTTTGTGCTGTTCACCAGCTACCGCGGGATGCAGCAGCTGGCGGAGGAGATGCAGCCGTTCTTCGCGAAGGCGCGCATGAATCTCTTTGTGCAGGGGCAGGGGGCACCGCGTGGGAAATTGCTGGAGCAGTTCAAGACCAGCGAGCGCAGTGTGCTGTTCGGCACCGACAGCTTCTGGATGGGGGTGGATGTGCCGGGCGATGCGCTCTCCAATGTCATTATCACGCGGCTGCCGTTCGCGGTGCCGGATCATCCGCTCATCGAGGCGAAGCTGGAGCTGATCCAGGAACGCGGCGGCGATGCGTTTTCGGAATACTCGTTGCCGGAGGCGATCCTCAAATTCCGCCAGGGGGTGGGGCGATTGATCCGCACCCGGAGCGACAAAGGCATCGTGGTGGTGCTCGATAACCGCATCGTGACGAAGCCCTACGGCCGCGCCTTTCTGAACGCGCTGCCGAAGTGCCCGGTCAAAGTGATCTGAACTGCCGCAGCGCTCCGTTTTGCGGAACTGCGGCCTTTCAACTATGTCTTCGCACATTTAACATGGAGCACGTGAATCGATTTCTCTGGCCGGTGGCAATCGCGGTGCCGGCGCTTCTGGCCGGTGTCGCGATCGGGCACTACACCTCCTTACCTGCTCCGGCGCCCGTCGCTCAACCGACCGTAAACGCGGCGGCTCCGGCACCTGGCACACCTGCCTCACAGATGGCTGCGAGCAGCTCCAGCACCCGCGTCGTGGCCGAATCCGAGACGAAAGCCAGCAGCGGCGATCTGATTTCGCAAATGCAGGCGGCGCTCACGCGTCCCGGCAGCCGCCGCACTTACGCCACTTTCAGCAAGCTCGCTGATTCCATCGATGCCCAGAACGTGAACGACATCCTCGCCTTCGCAGAGGGGCTGCAGAAACCGCAGGAGAAAAGCATGCTTCTGTCGCTCGTGATCGGGCGCTGGGCGGAATTTGATCCGCAAGCCGCCGTCGCCTACGCGCAGAACATCCCGCCGGGAACCTCGCGGAGTTGGGCGCTGACCAGCGCGGTCGCTGGTTGGGCGGAGCGCGACCCCGTCGCGGCCACCAGCTGGGTGCAGCAGCTCCCGATCGGCCCCGCGCGCGACCAGGCGATGCAGACAATCGTCTCGGCGCTGGCCGAGAAAAACCCGCAGGCCGCGTTAACGTTTCTTGAGACGCTGCCGCCGGGGCGGAATCGGCAGAGCCTTTACTGGCCGATCTTCAGCAAGTGGACCGCTTCTGATCCGGTGGCCGCGGCCGATCGCGCTCTCCAGCTGGGACCCGGCGTGAGCCGTGATGCTGCGATTCAGGTCGTCGGCTCCAATTGGGCAAACCAGGACCCGGAAGCGGCGTTCGCCTGGGCCAGCGCCCTGCCGGCGGGACAAGGCCGGAATAACGTGATGCAAAGCATCCTTGCGAATTGGGCCTCGAAAGATCCGCAACGCACCGCTGCTGTGCTCCTGGAGATGCCGCTGGGGACGGTGCGCGACAGCTCCCTCGCGAACGTCGCGCGGCAATGGGCTCTCACCGACGCGCGGGGAGCGCTCGCCTGGGCCGAGCAACTTCCCGCCGGTGACGCGCAGCGAAACGCGGTGCGCTACGCCCTGACCACCTGGGTCCAGGCGGAGCCGACCGCGGCCGCGGAATACGTCGCCACCCTGCCGCCGGGCAAGTTGCAGGAAGACGTCACCAGCGCCATCGCGCTGCAGCTGGCGAACAGCGACATTCAGAGCGCGGTCAGCTGGGCGCAGAAGCTGCCCGCCGGCCAATCCCGGCAAAACGCGCTCGGCAGCATCATCACACAATGGAGTGACGCCGAGCCCGCCGCGGCGGCGCAGTTCGCCTTACGCGCGAGCGATGCAGACGGCCGCACCAGCCTGCTCGAGAACGTCTCGCGGCAATGGGCGAGAAATGATCCCGCCGGTGCGCTGCAGTGGGCGGAAGCGATCAGTGAGAGCAAAGTGCGCGATGCCGTCATGCCCAGCATCATCGCGGTCATGGCAGAATCGGATCCGCGGCAGGCGGCGCAGCTGGTAGGACGAATGGCATCCACCGACGCGCGGGTCACCGCCACCGCCGCGATCGCGTGGCAATGGGCGGGCGATGATCCGCAGGCCGCCGGCAGCTGGGTCACCTCCTTCCCGGAAGGTCCGGGCCGCGAGCGCGCCGTGGACAGCCTCATGAACCGGTGGTCGCAGAGTGATCCCTACGCCGCCGGGGCGTGGCTCGGCACGCTGCCGCAGGGTCCGTCCCGGGACACCGCGGTGGCGGCTTACACGCGGCGCGTGGTCGCGAGCGACCCGCAAGTCGCCGCGCAATGGGCTGAGACGATCGGGAACGAAAAGATGCGCACTCGCCAGATGGAAACCGTTGCCTCAGCCTGGATGAAAACCGATGCCAGCCGGGCCACCGCATGGATCGCGAATTCCTCGCTTTCAGAAGACGTGAAAGCGCGGTTGCTCCCGCGGCAGTAGGCGCGCCCAGGAGCCGCCGACGGTTTTCTGGAGAGCTTTCACCAGTCGGGAGCCGCAGGAAAAAGTCCAAAAATTCTCCTATTGACAGTCTATAGGAGATGCGTCATTCTGTTCATACAGATAATCTATATGAGCAGACCCGCCGATAAATCGAATGCTGATCTCCTGCAGGGCACGCTCGACCTGCTGGTGTTGAAGGCGCTCTCCCCGCAGCCGCTCCATGGGCTCGGAGTTTCTAATCGCATCAATCAGATCACGAAGGGCACATTCGACGTGAAACCCGGGTCGCTCTTCCCGGCGCTGCACCGCATGGCGGAGGCGGGTTGGCTGAAGGCGGAGTGGGGTGAATCGGAGAACAACCGGCGCGCGAAGTTCTACAGCCTCACGAAAGCCGGGCGGCGCCAGCTCGAAACCGAGACACAAGATTGGCAGCGCATCGCGATGGCGATCGGTTCTGCCTTGGGCACAACGTAACCGACGGAGCGAAGGCAAAGAACTTTAACCGCGGATGACACGGATTTACACGGATGGAAGAAGTCTCGTGCATTCGGTCCGAGGGCGGGCCGCCTCCCTTTCATCCGTGCCCATCCGTGTCATCCGCGGTTAAGACAGATTCTTTGAACCAGTCATGTCGCTCTTCGCACGGATCGGGAGTCTCGCCCGTAACACGACTCACAAACAACAAATCGATCGCGAGCTCACGGAGGAGGTCAGCTCCTACGTGGAAATGTTGACCGAGGAAAAGATGAAAGAGGGCATGAACGAACAGGACGCGCGGCGTGCGGCGTTAGTAGAAGTCGGCGGTGTGGAGCAAGTGAAGGAAGAGGTGCGCGCCAGCCGCATGGGCTCCGGCATTGAGACCTTCGTCATGGATCTGCGCTACGCTACGCGCTCGCTCCTGAAGAAGCCCGGCTTCACGTTCACTGCGGTGATCGCGCTTGCTCTCGGGATCGGCGCAAACACCGCGATCTTCAGCGTGATCAATGGCGTGCTGCTGCGATCGCTCTCCTACGCA
>JACCZQ010000094.1 GCA_013695905.1 Chthoniobacterales bacterium | reverse complement strand
GCTCGGCTGCACGCCGAGCATGTTGAAGTAGTTCGCGGTCACGCTGCCGCCGAAGAGCTGCACCGGCTCGCCGCGCCCGGTCATGATGAAGCCGTTTCCGAAATCGGCCGCGACCTCGGTGAAGACGTTTTGCGCGTCGCGATAATGCCAGAAGCGTGGGACGGAGAACGGCAGGTTGTTCAGGTCGCGCTCTTTCGCTTCGCCATACATCCGGACGAGGCGCGCCGGCTCGTTGAACGGGAGGCCGCGTAGGAACATGTCGTGCATGAGGCTGAAGATGGCGGTGTTGACGCCAATCCCGAGCGCGAGCGTCATGATGGCGAGGAGCGAGAAACCGGGAGATTTCAGGAGTTGGCGGAGGGCGAAGCGGAGGTCGATCATGGCGATTTATGATTGCTGATTTTTGATTGATGATTGGTGGCCGACGGTCGTACCGTTGGGCAATGGCGCCACAGACTGTGGAAGGGGTGTATGAGAACGGCAGCGTCCGGCTGACGGGCGCGGCTCCCGACGTGGAAAAGGCGCGGGTGCTGGTGACGTTTCTGAGCGCGGGTGGCGCGGTTGACCTCCAGAACGTCGCGCTTTCGGATGCTGAAGCCGGCAATCTGCGCGCGCGGCTGACGACGTTTGCGGAAGACTGGAACCGGCCGGAGATGGACGCCTACGATGCCTTATAACAGAGGCGATATTCTCCTGCTGTTGTTTCCGAACTCTGATTTGCGCACGGCCAAACGGCGCCCCGTTCTCGTCGTGCAGGCAGATGAACTCGGCACGGGATTGCCGCAGCTGATCGTGGCTATGATCTCGAGCAACATGGCTCGCGCGGGGCATCGCAGCCGTGTCGCGATCAGGACGAGCGACGCTGGTTTCGCAGCGACGGGATTGCTGAGCGACTCCGGCGTGGTGACGGATAATCTCGCGACAGTCCGCACCAGGGAGATTCAGCGAAGGCTCGGCCATTGGTCCTCGCCAGCGGAAGTGGACGCGGCTCTTCGGCATACGCTGGGGCTGTAGTTTCATTCCGAGCGGAGGGCGGTTGCAGGGTCCGCTTTCGCGGCGCGGAACGCCGGGACGAGCGCGGCGGCGGGCTTCGGCTTCATTTCCCAGAGGACGTTGATGATGACCCAGCGGTCGTCGTATTTCGCGATGTGCAGGTAATCGACCCAGCCGGAGGCGACGATCTTCACCGCGGCGATTTTTTCGTAAACGTCGAGGATGGTGATGTCTTTCTGCTGCTTCTCGGGTGGCGTCTTCTTGCCGCCACCGCGCCGGACGCCTTCGACCAGTTTCTCCGCGGTCATGTGATCGAGTTCGCTCTTACCGTCGGGGCCGCGTTCGACGATGCGCTTCGCGAGGTCCGGGTGGAGCGCGCGCTGCATGCGGTCAGGGTTTCCTTCGTACCAGCTCTCGATGTAGTCGAGCGCGGGAGCTTTGATCGCAGCTGTTTCGTCCGCTGACTGGGCGGTGGCGTTTAGCGGCAGAAGCGCTGCAAGCGTGAGAAGAGGGATCAGGTGTTTTAGTGTCATGGGCGTGTTCAGGGGATTTGGGGAGCGCACGCTTGTAGCGTGCTGGTTGAGGCATTCTGCCGAGACGGACTTTTTGTGGATTGCTGCGTCTCGAGTGAGTTCCGTGCGGCGGGAAGTTCGTTTTCGCAGAATGCGAAAACCAGCACGCTGCAAGCGTGCGCTCCCCGGATGCTGCTGGTCGCGTTCATGATCATTCGGCGCGGAGAGTGACCATGGGATCGACGCACGAGGCGCGGCGGGCGGGTAACCAGCAGGCGATCGCGGCGGCGAGCGCCAGCAGGGCTGTGACGCTCAGGTAGATCGCCGGATCGATGGCGTTCACTTCGAAGAGGAAGCTGCCGAGCAGGCGCGAGGAGGCGAAGGCGCCAAGCACGCCTAACGAGAGGCCGACGAGCAGGAGGCGCGCACCCTGGCCGCCGATGAGAGCACGGATGTGACGTCGCTGTGCGCCGAGCGCGAGGCGGATGCCGATCTCGCGCATGCGTCGCAGAACTGTATACGAGATCACGCCATAGAGGCCGATCGTAGCGAGCAGGAGCGCGAGCGCAGCGAAGAC
>JACCZQ010000093.1 GCA_013695905.1 Chthoniobacterales bacterium | reverse complement strand
TCGACGCCGTGGGGCGTCACCGCGGTCATGGTGTCGGCGGCGGTCACGACGAGCGCGAGCAGACGCTCAATCAGATCCTGGTCGAGATGGATGGGTTCGACTCTTCGACCAACGTCATCGTCATCGCGGCGACCAACCGGCCCGACGTGCTCGATCCGGCGCTACTCCGTCCCGGTCGTTTCGATCGGCAGATCACCGTCAATCTTCCCGACGTGAAAGGACGCGAGGAAATCCTCCGCGTGCATTCGAAGAAGGTGAAACTCGCTGAGGGTGTGGACATGAACGTGGTGGCGCGCGGCACCCCCGGCTACTCCGGGGCGGAGCTGGCGAACGTCATCAACGAAGCGGCGCTCCTCGCGGCGCGGCGCGGTTTGAAAGGCATCACGCTGCTTGAGCTCGAAGAAGCACGCGACAAAGTGCGCTGGGGCAAGGAACGCCGCAGCATGGCGCTGAGCGAGAAAGAGAAGACGAATACCGCCTATCACGAAGCTGGTCACGCGCTCCTGCTCGAGTTGCTCCCGCATACCGAACCGCTGCACAAAGTCACGATCATCCCGCGCGGTCCGTCACTCGGCTCCACCATGTGGTTGCCTGAGGAAGACAAGTATACGAATCGCAAGAACGAGCTGCTCTCCAGCCTGGTCGTAAAAATGGGCGGTCGTGTGGCAGAAGAGATCGTCTTCGGTGACGTGACAAACGGCGCCAGCGGCGACATCAAAATGGCCACCAATGTCGCCCGCCGCATGGTCTGCGAATGGGGCATGAGCGAGAAGATGGGCATGGTCGAGTACGGCGAGCATGAAGAGCACGTCTTTCTCGGCCGCGACATGGGTCGCGCCCGCGGTTACAGCGAAGCCACTGCCGAAGAGATCGACCGCGAAGTGCGGAAGCTGATCGACGACGCCTATGATCTCGCCACGCGGACGCTCGTCGAGCACCGCGATAAACTGGAAGTGATCGCCAAGGCGCTGCTCGAATACGAGACGCTCGATGGCGCCCAGATCCGCGACATCATCGAGCACGGCAAGATGTTGAACCCGCCCCCCGGTCCCCCCGCCTCATCGGGCGAGAAGATGCAGCCCGAGAAGCCGCCCAAGCAGGTCGTCGTCGCGCCCGACGTGACACCTCCGCTCCCCGGCGGCCTCAGTGGCGCGCCGGCGTAGGTCCTGCCCCGGAAGAGGCTTCGGCCCCGAAAATCTCCGACCGGAGCTACAGCTTCGGCCCGCCCGTGCTCACAATGTGGACGGTACTTGCCTGCGGCCCCATCTCCCCGTGTGACAGGTCGAACCGCACCTCCGCGCCCACCTTCAGCTCCGCGAAGCCGGAGTTCACCACCGCGTTCCGGTGGAAGTAGATGTCCACTCCACCGCCATCGGTGATGAAGCCGTAATCGCTGAACAATTTCGTGATCAGCGCCCGCGGCTCGGCGTGCGTTTTCACCTCGTGCCGCTGCTTCTCGACGAGATCCTTCAGCTGCCGCTCCATCGTCTTAAACGCGTCGTTGATAATTTTCGTGAGCGGCTCGTGCATCTCGTGCTCGGTCTGCTTTTCGTCCGCGACCAGCTCGTGCCCCGGCGGCACCGTGAGATCGATGCGGACCCGGAACGGGTTTCCGGAACGCTGCTGCTGGTTTGGTTGTTCGACCGCCACGTCGCAGCGCGTGATGTGATCGCAAAAGCGATCGAGGCGCGCTGCTTTCGTGCGGATCAAATCGTCAATTTCCGGAGACTTCTCGACTCCACGGTAAGAAATTTCGACGGGTAATTGCATAGATAGCTACGGAGTAGATTACGAGAGTCTCGACGAGAATCGAGAGCTGCGCCAGCTGCTGGCGCGATCCCTCAAATCGGCTGCAGCGAACGGAAATGCTGCGCGAGATTCGCCGGCTCGGTCTTCACCAAATCGGACTTCACGTGCTCGACGATGCGATTTCGCACTTCCTGCGGCAGCAATTCCGCCACGGCAGTATGGATCGAGGAAGGCGCGGCGAAAGACCACCCTTCGACTCCTGCGTTCTTCACCACCTCGGTGATCGCTGGTGCAGCTCGCTCGCCGTGAACTCTTTTCCGAAATGCCGGAACGTCTCCCGCCACGCTTCTACGTGCAGATCGTTGGAATCGACCAGCGTCCCATCGAGATCGAAGATGGCAGCGCGGATCACGCCCCTGATTCCGGCGTCGCCGCTACTTTCTTTTGTCGCGGTTTTGCTGTGCCGCGACGGTGCGCGATGGCCTCCGGGCGCTCGCTGCGCGGGACTTCCACCTGCCGCTTCTTCCAGGATTCATGTCGCGCTTTCGCCTGGGAACCAGCGGTCAGCCGCAGCAACTTCGTCGCGCGCCCTTCCACCAAAAAGTCGTCGCCCGACGCATAAGTGTCGCCATTCTCCACGAACCCGTCTTCATCGACCGTGTCCATCACCAGCCGCCACTCGAGGTGCTCCTCACCGGGCAACACGAACGGGATTGTCTCGTAGTGCGCATTGATCAAGAGCAGGAAAGTCTGGTCGCGAATCGGCTCACCTTCGAAGCTGAGCACGTCGATGGTGTCGCCGCTCAGCAGCATGCCGAGGCACCGGACGATGGGGGAATTCCATTCCTCCTCGCTCATCTCGTTGCCGCCGGGATTGAACCACATCACGTCCTTGATCTCGGAGCCGCGAATCCGCCGCCCCTGAAAGAATTTCGGCCGCCGAAAGACCGGGTGCTCGTGGCGAAGCTTGATCAGGTTCTTCGTGAACTCGAGCAACTGCTCCTGCTCTTCCGTCCGATCCCAGGTGAACCAGCTGATTTCGTTATCCTGGCAATACGCGTTGTTGTTCCCGTGCTGCGTCCGCGCCCATTCGTCGCCGGCACAGATCATCGGCACGCCCTGCGAGAGCAGCAGCGTCGTGAGCAGATTGCGCCGCTGCCGGGCGCGCAATTCATTGATATCGGGATCGTCCGTCGGCCCTTCGACGCCGTGATTCCACGAGTGATTGTTGTTGTCGCCGTCGTTGTTGTTCTCGCCGTGCGCCTCGTTGTGCTTGTCGTTGTAGCTGACGAGATCGTTCAGCGTGAATCCGTCATGCGCGGTGATGAAGTTGATGCTCGCATACGGCCGGCGGCCATTGTGCTGATACAGATCGGGGCTGCCGGTGAGGCGATACGCCATCTCACCGATGCGGCTTTCGTCGCCCTTCCAGAAGCTCCGCACCGCGTCGCGGTACTTGCCATTCCACTCCGCCCAGAGCACCGGGAAATTCCCCACCTGATACCCGCCATCGCCGACGTCCCACGGCTCCGCGATTAGCTTCACCTGCGAGAGCACCGGGTCCTGGTGAATGATCTCGAAGAACGCATGGAGCTTGTTCACGCCGCCGAAATCACGTGCCAGCGTCGAAGCGAGGTCGAAACGGAATCCATCGACATGCATTTCCAGCACCCAATAGCGGAGACTGTCCATCACCAGCTGGAGCGTGCGCGAATGGAGCAGGTTGAACGTGTTCCCCGTGCCGGTGAAGTCCATGTAGAACCGCAGATCATCCGGTGAGAGCCAGTAGTAGGCGTGGTTATCGATGCCGCGGAAGCTCAACGTCGGCCCCATGTGATTCCCCTCGCCCGTGTGGTTGTAGACCACGTCGAGGATCACCTCGAGGCCGGCCGCGTGGAGATTCCGCACCATCCCCTTAAACTCGGAGACCTGCCCGCCGCTCGAGCCGCTGCTGGAGTATTTCGCCTCCGGCGCGAAGTAGCCAATGCTGTTGTAGCCCCAGTAATTCGTCAGCCCTTTATCGACAAGAATCTTGTCGTTCACGAACGAATGCACCGGCAGCAACTCCACCGCCGTGATGCCGAGATCCTTCAGGTATTTGATCGCGCCCGCACTGCCGAGTCCCGCGTAGGTCCCGCGGAGTTCCTTCGGCACATCGGGGCAGAGCCTTGTGAACCCCTTCACGTGCATCTCGTAGATCACCGAATGATTCAGCGGCGTGCGCGGCGGCTTGTCACCGCCCCAATCGAACGCCGGATCGATCACCACCGCCTTCGGCATGCCCCACGCGTCATCCCGGAAATCGCGTGTCATGTCACCGGCCTCAGCGCCCACGACGTAGCCGAACATCTCGTCCGACCACTCGATGTGACCGGCGATCGCCTTCGCGTAGGGATCGATCAGTAACTTCGAGCTGTTAAACCGCATCCCCCGCTCCGGATCGTACGGGCCATAAACCCGGTAACCATAGAGCTGTCCCGGCCGCACATCCGGCAGAAACAAATGCCACACCTGGTCGGTGTGTTCCGTCATCGGAATGCGGATATTTTCCTGCGCCGACTCCACCTGGTCGAACAGACAAAGATCCACCGAGGTCGCGTTCTCCGAGAAAATCGCAAAGTTCACGCCATTCCCCATCCAGGTGGCGCCCAGCGGGTATGGATATCCGAGCCAAATCTTTACTGGTGTCATATTGCGGAACGGTTCCTATCCGCTACGCCCCTGCGCTTGGCAACGCACGGCGACAGCCCGGGGCAGTCAAAAATGTGGGAGGGGCCTCAGCGCCCCGATTACGTGATCTATAGGGGCCCATCGCTTCGCAGCCCCGATTCAATCGGGGCACTGAGGCCCCCCCCATTTCAGAAGCGGCGGAACCAGCCGTAAGGGAAATCGTCTCCAAGGCAGTCAGTCGCCCAGCGTGGCGGATTCAGGGCTGACCGCAGACCGCCCGAGTGCCGTGGTTTACGGCAACGCTGCACCAGACTGCGATTTTACCAAGCCGATATCACTGGCATTAATCGACCGTTGGCGTTGACATCCTGACGAAAATTAGTCGCATCGACACTCTGACCAGATTTCGACTTTACCTGCCCTACATCCGAGGCGTTTACCGTCCCGTTACCAGTCGTATCGCCGAGCAAAATGCTTATCGAAATTACGACATCGCTGGTTGCAGTCCCGTTGCTGAGAGGTTCGCGCGAGGCTGGGCGATAGTTTGGCAAACAGGCGGATCGTTATCCGCGCCTCTGCCGCGGGCGGCGCATACGATTAGAACGGCGGGGTGCTGCAAACGCGGGTTTCGCAGGAGGGAAAGCTGCCATGAGAATGATTTTTCTCCGTTAGGCAAATCTATTCCGTCGAGTCGATGATTTTCCCCGGGATTGGCAGCGCAGGCTTCTCCTGCGTCGCCCCCAAAAGGCGTCGGAACTAGCCGTCAGGAAATGCGTTTTCAATTGCCGTCTCATCGCGTTGACAAAACAGCGGGCAAAATGCCCGCTCGCTCTGCAGGCGTGAGCACAATGGCGCTACGATTCGAAAATTTCGCGGACGTCCAGGCTCAGGCCGGGAATGAGGGGCGTTTCGATCGTGTCCCCCGCCACCACGGTACGCACGAGCGTCAATTCCGTTCCGTGCAGCAAATAGAGATCGATCTTGCTCCGGCGCTCATCGACCAGCCACATCTCCTTCACCCCCACGCTGGCATAGACTTCGCGCTTCGGGCCCAAATCGAGTTTCGCCGTTCCCGGCGAGAGCACCTCGACCACCAAATCGGGCGCGCCGCTCGCCCCTTGTTCCGTAAAAATGCCGAGCCGTTCCTTCGAAACGAAGTAAATGTCGGGTTCATAGACATCATCAGGCGAAAGCTCGACGTCGGAAGGAGCAATCACGACTTTCCCCACGCGGTTTCTCCGCAAATACTCTCGGATCGCGGAGAAAATATTCCCAACGATTTCCTGGTGCCTGTACCGTGGTGATGGTGACATGAAGAGTTCCCCCCGAATGAGTTGAAAATACGGCGGTCCCTCCGGCAGTTGGCTAAATTCTTTTGCCGTCATGCATCGATGGGTCGTCGGGAGCATAGGCTCAAACTGCGCGCGCCGAGCCGGGTCGTCAATTCCTCCCCGGCAGGTTGAAAGGTGAATAGTGATCGGTGAATCGTGAATGGGCTCCTCCATCCACCGATCACTCATCACCATTCACATCCTCAAAACCGCCGGAACCACGCGTACGGGAACGCATCGCCCGGACAATCCGTCGCCCAGCGCGGCGGATTCATCTCCTTGTGCGGGCGCACCCCGATCGTTCGCCCGTCCGCCTTCCCGCAACGCTCCCGCAGATACCGGATCAACTCCTCCGTCGCCGCCAGCTGCGCGCGCGTCGGCTGGTCGCGGTTGAAATCGCCGACCAGACAGATGCCGATCGAGATGTTGTTCAGGTAATCACTGTGCACATG
>JACCZQ010000092.1 GCA_013695905.1 Chthoniobacterales bacterium | reverse complement strand
CTGCCAAACAGGACGCGCAGCACATCCACTTCGGGGTCGTAGGTTACTTTCATAGTTTGTTCCAGTATTTCGCGACTTTGCTTGTGCGATAAATGGTGACGACGGTCAGCGGATTGGTGGACTCGTTAACCATGACGCGCAAAAGATACTGCTTCCCGCTCATAATGACACGCGATAGGCAGCAAAGAATTCCTTCGTGGCCTTCCACTTTCGTTTTGGATCGGACAGGACATTCTTGAGGAGAGCGGGGGGGATTTGCCGCCGGTCGAGTTCCTCGCGAGCATGGGCGGAAAGCCGATAGTTCATGCGGCGTTTGCCTCACGCAAGCCGAGACCCTTGAGGTTTTGGCCAAGGAAGTATTCGAAGACGCGGCCGAGGATGTCTTTCGAGCGATGGGAGTTGCTTTTTCTGCTGTCGGCGCGGGATGGGGCTTCGGCGGCTCTGGCTAAGTCCGTGAAGTCGAAGTTCGGATCGGCGGGGGCGCCGATCCCAGCGGGCGGGGCGCCCGCGCTCCCCGGAGCTGAGTCGCTGGTGTTCTTCGAAGCTGTCCGAGATGTATTTGAGAAAGATGAGGCCGAGGAGGGTGTGCTTGCACTCGGCTGCGTCCATGTTGCTGCGGAGATTGTCGGCCGCGAGCCAGAGCTTCGCTTCGAAGCCAAGATTGGCGGTGGAGCCGTTCCTACTATTGCCGGTGCGTCGCGCCATTCGGGAGTGGCCGTTTTATCGGTTGGAATAGGGAAAAGCAAGGAGAGCAACGGCTTTACGAGAGGACCGCCGATTGCGCCGACTTGGGGAATCCGAGGCGCTGGCCCATGCTAAGCTTTTTCCAGGATCCGGTATCTGCTGGCGCCGTCAGAGTCAGCGATTGAGGAAGCGGGCCGATAATATGGCATCTTGCGCGCATGGCGACGGTCACCATACCTGTGACTTGCATGCGGAGTTGAGCATGCGAGCAGGCGGAACGGGAAGAAGCCTCGCTGAACAGATCGTCGCTGATCTCGGCGCAAGCGGCGGTATAGGTCCCGAAGGAGAGGGCCGGATGGAGGGGGCGCAGGCGCGCAGGCGCGCAGGCGCAAAGCGATCGAGCAAAGCGAGGCGCTGCGCGGCGGGACGACGAGATTCATGACGGCCGATGAGATAGGCGAAGCGATCGGAGACGGCCGGCGGTGATCGTGGTGGATGCAGTGGTGCTTGGCGGATCTGTTCGCGGGCGAACCTCCGCTGCGGACGGCTGCAGTTCGCCTCAGCGAACTCGATTACGAGACGAGAAGATTCTGCGGGAATGGCGCACCGGCGAGGCCAATGCCCCGCGTTCAGAGCGCGTCTAAAGTCAGTTTGATCCGCAGATTTCGCAGATTCACGCAGATGAGAAGAAGCTGATCCCCTCATAATCTGCGCAATCTGCGGATGCTTCTCTGTTCCGTGCTTAGTTTAAAGGTGCTCTCAGATCGCTGAGCGCGCTCTTCGCCTGTCTGCGAAGTGGCGCCGAGGGCGTGCGCCTTCGGTCCGGCGCGATTCGGCTGGAAACACCTGCGTTTCTCGCGACGGTATCGCCGATTTGAAACTGCCGTTCAGTCTTTTCCTGGCGCTTCGTTATCTGAAACCGAAGCGGACGTTTGTCTCGATCATCACCCTGATCTCGGTGCTCGGCGTGACGCTCGGGGTGACGGTGCTCATCCTCGTGATCGCGGTGATGACGGGATTCGATCGTGAGCTGCGGCAGAAGGTGGTCGATTTCGATGCCCACGTCACGGTGAGCACGCAGGATGTGCTCCGCGAATGGCCGGACCTGATGGTGAAGATCAATAGCACTCCGGGAGTTGTGGCAAGTGCGCCATTCGTGCAGGGGCCCGTGATCGTGGAATTTCAGAACCGCCGGCTGGCGCCGATCATCCGCGGGATCGACCCGGAGGAGCAGGAGAAGGTGGTGCCGATCCGGAAGTTTGTGAAATACGGCGAACTGAACCTCGAGGGTGACTCGGCGGTGCTGGGGATCGAGTTGGCGCGAAAGCTGGATATCGAAATCGGGGACAGGCTCACGGTCTATTCGCCGGGTAATCTCGGGCAGATCCTGGACGGCATAAAGAAGCTGGAAGGGCAGACGGGGGAGCAGGAGCGGGCGGCGATCGATGAGCTGCGGGACGTGGTGTTGCCGAAGGAGCTGACGGTGACCGGGATCTATGAAACGGGTCACTACCTGCACGACTCGGAGTTTCTCCTCGTGCCGGTGCACATCGGACAGGAGCTCTACGGGCTGGAGGACGCGGTGCATGGGAT
>JACCZQ010000087.1 GCA_013695905.1 Chthoniobacterales bacterium | reverse complement strand
AGTTCACGGTGATTGTGGCGTTCTCGAAGAGAGTTCGCCCGCCCATGGTTTTTCGGAGATCGCGGATGGTGAGCATGGCAGCAGCCGCGCGGAGCGGCGCGGGCGCGAACGCTACAGTTCACCGGCCTTTCCCGCAAGGTTCGAGCGCCGTCGGTTCGAGCGCCCTCGAACCGCGGCGCCTGCCGGGCGCGATTCAGTCTTACCATGAGTGACGAAAAGAACTACGCCGAGCAGGACGGCAAGAAAGTGACTGCAGCCATCACCGACGCGCCGCAGGAGGAATTCATCGCGGACGCAAACGTGCCCTCGCGCACGGAGAACCCGGACACGCCGGAGGATCAATCGGGAGACGAGCCGCGGCAGCAGAAGGAGTAGGCGCGGCTCTTTTCTTCATATTGTCATGTTGAGCGGAGCGAAACATCTCTCGACTGCTCTGCTTCGGCCACGCTCTAGATGCGGGGCAGCAGTCAGAGATCCTTCGCTTTGCTCAGGATGACAATTTTTTGGAGGGGAGAGATGACGGCGCAACGTCACCGCAGCGGTAGCCGCGAGGGTGTTCTGCAGTAGGTTAAGGGCAGATGTTTGAGATCAAGGAGAAGGCGAAGATTACCGAACGCGCGCTGTTGATTGGCGCCTACACGGAGACTTCGAAAAAGGAGGAAGCGCAGAGCCTGCTCGAGGAGCTGGAGGAGCTGGTCGATACGCTCGGCATTCCCGTCATCGAGCGGAAGCTGGTGCATCATCGCGAAAATCACGCGCGGTATCTGATCGGCTCCGGGAAAGCGCAGGAGCTGGTGGATCTGGCGAAGTCGCTTGAGTGCGACGTGCTAATTTTCGATAACGAGCTCAGCCCCTCGCAGCAGCGCAATTGGGAGGAGCTCTCCGGCATGACGGTGGCTGATCGGCACGAGATTATCCTCGATATTTTCGGGGCGCGGGCGCAGACGCGGGAAGCGCGCATCCAGGTGGACCTGGCGCGGATGCAATACTCGATGCCGCGGCTGACTCGCGCCTGGAGTCACCTCGGGCAGCAGGGTGGCGGGATTGGCGCCAAAGGCGAAGGCGAAAGCCAGCTCGAGCAGGACAAGCGCAAGATTCGCCTGCAGATCGACCGGTTGAAGCGCGAGCTGGAGGAAGTGCGGAGCGCGCGCGCGACCCAGCGGAAGGATCGCAAGCGCGCGCCGGTGCCGAACGCGGCGATCGTCGGCTATACCAATGTCGGTAAGTCCTCGCTGCTGCGCCAGCTCACGGGCGCGGACGTGTTTGTGGAGAACAAACTCTTCGCCACGCTCGACACCACGACGCGCAAAATCGCGTTGCCGAACAAACAGCCGCTGCTGCTCACCGACACGGTCGGGTTTGTTCGCAATCTGCCGCACCAGCTGGTGGAGGCGTTCAACGCCACGCTCGAGGAGGCGGCGCTCTCCGATTTTCTCATTCACGTGCTCGACGCGTCGCAGCCGGAGGTGATGGAGTTCTACAACACCACGATGAAGGTGTTGAGCGATCTCGGCGCCGACACGAAGCAGATGCTCGTGGTGTTCAACAAGATCGACAAGGTGACGGAGCCGTATGCGATTCCGGCGTGGCGGCGGCATTTTCCGGATGCGGTGTTCGTCTCCGTCCAGACCCGCGAAGGCATGGACGAGCTGGTGGAGCGGATCTCGGAATTTGTGGCGCGCGGCACGATGGCGGTGGAGCTGCGCCTGCCGGCGGCGCGGGCGGATTTGCTGGCGCGGCTGCATCGCGACGGGACGGTGCGCGAGGTGCGATACGAGCACGACTTCACTCACGTGATGGCGACAATTCCGACGCGGGCGCTGGAGGTGTTCGCGCCGTTTCTGCCGGAGCCTGCCGGTGACGGTGCAGCGCAGCCGGTGCGCGCAACGGCGGAGTAATGGTGAAGTCGCACCCGCCGGAGATTCCGATTCTTGGGCCGCTGCAACGTGGCACCACCGAGCGGCATCTGGTCACGCTGCCCGGCTCCGCGTTGAATGACGAACCTCGCCCCGTGGTCAGCATCACCGGTGCTGCACCTGGCCCGGTGCTGTTCGTCGGCTCTGGTGTGCACGGCGGCGAATACCCGCCGATCGAGGCGGTGATCCGCCTCAGCCGCGCGATCGATCCGGCGCACCTCTCCGGCACGGTCATCCTGATGCCGGTGCTGAATCTCCCCGCGTTTTGGAGTCGCAGCATGTTTGTGTGTCCGGTCGATGGCGTGAATCCGAATCGCGTCTTCCCTGGCGACGTGAACGGCAGCTACAGCGAGCAGATGACGCACGCGCTGATCGACGAGTTCGTCGCGCATGCGGATGCTTACCTCGACCTGCACGGCGGCGACATCCCGGAAGCGCTGGTGCCGTTCAGCATCTGCCGGGGTGGCGTTGAAGCGGTCGACGTGAGATCGCGCGAGCTGGCGACGGCCTTTGGCCTGCCATATCTGCTCACCGTCAGCCGACCAATCCAGCCAGCGAAAGGCTCCTCCAGCTATGTCGCCGCGGCAGAGCGCGGCATCCCCGCCGTGCTTGCGGAAGCGGGTGGCGTAGGACAGCTCCAACAGGATGCGGTGGAGCTGCTCACTGACGGCGTGTTCCGCGTGCTGGCGCATCTCGGCATGATGCAAACGCGAGTCGCACCTGCACCTGAGCCGGTGCTGCTCACCGCGTTTGAGTGGGTTTATGCGCAGCACGCCGGGATGTTCTATCCGGCCGTTGCGGCGGGGGATGAGTTCCAGGCGGGGCAGGAGATCGGCACCGTCGGGTCTTTGTTTGGCGAGACGCTGGAGACGGTCACCGCGCCAGCAGCAGGTCGCGTTTTGTTCCTGACAATCAATCCCGCGGTGCGTGCGGGTGGATTGCTGATGGGGATCGGCGTGGCGTAGAGGAAGTCCGTCACAAAGTCCTACCGTTCCGGCGGCGGAATAGGAGAAGCTGCGCCCGATATGAGTTTCTTTCGGCGAAATCGCGAATACGGCGTCATCTTTCTGCGCCTCCTGATCGGCGTGTTCATCATTCACGGCGTGGCGGATAACATCTTCAACTGGGAGCGAATGGTGGAGTTCGAGAAATTCCTCGCCGCGCGCGGGGTGCCGGCGCCGCTCGTTGCCGCGCATGTCTCCGTGTATGCGCAGTTCATCTGCGGGCTCTCGATTTTGCTCGGAGCATTCGTTAGGCCGCTCGCCATCGTCTTCATCATCAATTTCATCGCGGCAGTCGTGATCGCGCACATCGGTGATCCGTTCCCGCGGATTTTCCCGGCGTTGATGATGATTGCGGCCGGGCTGTTCTTCCTGTTCCATGGCGCCGGTCCGCTCTCCGTCGATGCCTGGCTGGAGCGGCGGAACAGGCGCGATGGAAATCCCGGTAATCGAGACTGAACGGCTGCGGCTGCGGCCGTTGCGCGTGCACGACTTCGAGCCCTATCACGCGATGTGTTCCGACCCGGAGGTGATGGAATTCATCGGACAGGGGAAACTTTGCACGCCACTGGAATCGTGGCGCCAAATAGCGGCGATTCTTGGGCATTGGCACCTCCGCGGCTACGGCTCGTGGGCGCTGGAGGAGAAGAACACGGGGCGGCTGGTGGGCCGTTGCGGATTCATCAATCCGGAGACGTGGCCGGAGCTGGAGATCGGCTGGGCGCTCGCGCGGGAGTGTTGGGGCCGCGGCTACGCGACGGAAGCAGCACGTGCAGCGCTCGATTTCGGGCGCAGCAACTTCGGCTTCGGCCGCGTGATCAGTTTGATTCACGCGAAGAACACCCGCTCCGCCGCGGTGGCGCAGCGGCTCGGCGCGGTGTGGGAACGTGAGATCGAGTTCTTCGATCAGCCGGTGCAGGTTTACGCCTATCGGCTGCGGGATTAGAACGTGCTCATTCCGCGAAAGTTTCGTAGAGTTCATGCATGAGCGTCACTGAGGTGGAGAAACTTGCGCTCGCGTTATCAGAGCAGCAACGGGCTACTCTTGCAGCGAGTCTGCTCCAGTCGCTCCCGCCGGTGCTCGCGGACGACGAGGAGGGCCTGACGGAGGCGCTCCGGCGGGACGCGGAGATGAACGCCGACGGCAGCCACGCGATTTCGCTCCACGAGCTGGACGAAACGGTCCGTAGCCGAAGCGCTTGATGCGTCTCGAGTTTCATCGGCTCGTCGCTTCCGACGTGTCTCAGATCAAATTCTCCAGCGCGAGCCTGACGCCGCAGGAGGCGGAGCCGAGCCAGGTGTGCGGAGCGCCTTCCCAGCACCAGCCGAGACGCGGGCGGCGTTCGCTGATCCAGAGAGCGGGGACGCGGCGATCGCCGCAGCGGGAGCCGAGGAGCGAGAAGCAGTTGTTCTTCACGAGGAACTCCGGGTGGTGCGTGAGAATGGCGATGCCTTCTTCGATCGTGAGCGGCGAGCGTTGCTCCTGCTGCAGAGTCTTGATGGCTTCGGCAGGCGGAACGTTCAGCGTCTCGTGGCCGCGATCGATATCAATCAGGAAGTAAGCGCCACCTGCGGGAATCCGCGCGTCGGGCGTGGGTGCGAAGTGGCTGATGCTGCGCGGGCTGAGATCGACGTGGCAGTGGTGATCACCCCAGGTAAAGAGGCGGACGGTCTGCTCGGGGAGACGAGGTCGCGGGTGATCACGAGAACGAAGGGGAGCTTGCCGTCCTTCGCTTCGAAGCTGGCCGGTTCCAACTCGCTGAGTTGCTCCCGCAGCGGGTCGATTCGCGCGGCGAATTGCGCCTCCGTCAGGCCGGCAAATTTCGCGTAGCCTTTCTGCTGCAGGGTTGCGAGCTGGCGGTCGAACTCGGCTCCCAGTGCAGAGTCGAGTTCCAGTTCTGGCGGGGCGCTCTTGTTGCTCATGAGGCGGAATATCGACGAAGGCGCTCTTGCTGCCAGTGGCGTTCGGCGTCGGCGGCACGTTTATCTGCCGCGGTGGCGGCTTTGATGCCGTACTCGGCTGCGGGTACTGCGTGGCGCGACATGTGAGCGGTAGCTGCAGCGTGGCCGGCGGCGCGAGCTGCGGCACGCGCGGCGGCGTCACTTGTGTCGCGGGCGGCGGCGTGGGCGGTAACGGCGGCTTCGCGTGCGGCGCCGCACGTGATCTCGCCGCGCGCCCAGGCGCGTGCTGCTGCGATCGCGGCGCGGGGCGGGTGTCTTGTGGATGCTGTTGCTCGAAGAGCGGGAGGACGTGCTCGGCGCAATCGGCGGCCCAAAGTGCCAGCGATTGCTGATCGTACTCGTCTAGATTCATGCAGGGTTCACCGTTAGCCGCGCCGAGAGTGCTGATGCAAGTGTTGTCGGGCGCTGCTCCCCTGCCATTTTCACGAGCGAGGCGGTGGCGTTCTGCTAAAGATCAGGACTCATGGACACGCACCGTCTCCAGTTCCGCCTCGATGGGGAGGCGACGGGTTCGCGCGCGCGGGCGGGGACGTTCCGCACGCTCCACAATGAGGTGCAGACGCCGGTGTTCATGCCGGTCGGCACGAAGGCGACGGTGAAGGCGCAGCTCACGCGCACGCTGGAGGAGGCGGGGTCGCAGATTCTGCTCGCGAATACTTATCACCTCCTGCTGCGGCCGGGGCCGGAGGTGTTTCGGAAGCTGGGTGGCATTCACCGGTTTATGAGCTGGGGGCGGTCGGTGCTGACTGACTCGGGCGGGTATCAGATTTTTTCGCTGCCGCACTCCCGCTCGATGAGTGAGGCGGGCGCGGTGTTTCAGAGTTATCTCGACGGGAAGACGATTCTGCTGAGCCCGGAGCTGAGCATCGAGACGCAACGGGCGATCGGCAGCGATATCATGATGGCGCTGGATCAGTGTGTCGCGTCCACGGCGGATGAAGCGACGGCGCGCGCGGCGGTGGAGATCACGCATCGCTGGGCGGGGCGGAGTCTCGCGGCGCGCGGTGATTCTGAGCAGGCGCTGTTTGCGATTGTGCAGGGGGCGCTTTCGCCGGAGCTGCGTCGCGAAAGTGCGGCGCGGCTGACGGAGCTGGCGTTTGACGGCTTCGCGATCGGTGGGCTGGCGGTGGGGGAGACGAGGAGCGAGCGCGAGGATGTCTGCGCGCTGACGGCGGAGCTGCTGCCGCGGGATTTGCCGCGCTACCTGATGGGTGTGGGCACTCCGCTCGATATTCTGGAGGCGGTGCATCGCGGGGTGGACATGTTCGATTGCATCATCCCAACGCAGGTGGCGCAACGCGGTGGCGTGTTCACGTCGCGCGGTTATCTGCAGATGCGGCGCGGGATTTACAAATTCTCGGAGGAGAAGCTGGACCCGGGGTGCAATTGCCCGACATGCGCGCGCTACTCGCGGGCGTATCTGCATCATCTCACGAAGACGGCGGAGACGCTCGGCTGGACGTTGCTGGGGCAGCATAACTTCTATTTCTATCACCAGCTGATGCGCGACATCCGCGCGAGCATTCTCGCGGATCGATTCATGGAGCTGTATCACGCGCGGCGGGAGTTTCTCCATGTGCCGGATCTCGATAATCCGGTGCAGCAGATGAAGCGGAAGAAGCAACGGCCGCGCACGCTCGGGAACTACGAGGTGCACATGGCGTGGGAGGGTTTCGCCAGCATCCGGCATGTGGCTTCGGGGGAGATCATGCACATGCGGAGTGCACCGATGGCGGAAGCGGAGGCGCTCTACGTGGAGCAGTCGCAGCTGGCGGAGCGGGTGCAGTCCGCAGACGCGGAGCCGCTGGTGGTGTGGGATGTGGGGCTCGGCGCGGCGGCGAATGCGATGGCTGCGATCCGCTGCTACGAGGCAGCGGCGGAGATAGGTCCTATACGACCTATGCGACTTATCAGCTTCGAGAACGATCTCGATTCTCTGAAGCTCGCCTGGCTGCACGATGATCTCTTTCCGTACCTGCGGCATGGCGGGCCCCCGGCGATTCTGCGGCACGGCCACTGGCAATCCAAACAGCACGCGGGGCTCAGCTGGACGCTCGTGCAAGGCGAGTTTCTCCAGATGATGGCGCACGCTCCGGCTCCGCCCGACGTCATTTTCTATGACATGTTCTCGAGCAAAACTACGACCGACTTGTGGACGACTGACGCCTTCCGGCAACTCTTCGCCGCCTGCGCGGGACGCGCGGTGGAGCTGTTCACCTATACCTGCGCGACTTCGGCGCGGGTGGCGATGCTGGCCGCGGGGTTCTGCGTGGCGCGCGGGAGGAGCTTCGGTGAGAAGCAGGAAACGACCGTTGCTTTTACTCCGGCAGCATGGCCGGACGTTGTGTCGCGGTTTGAGGTGCTCTCGACCGACTGGCTGCAGAAGTGGCACCGCTCGGGGGCGAAGTTTCCGCCGCATCTCGAATTGGAGGAACACCCCTCATTCGAGCGGATGATTTTACGTCACGAGCAGTTCGCGGAGAGGTAGCGCGAGTTTCTAACTCGTAGATCGGGTGAGGGAGCAAGTTACAAACTTGCGCTACGTCGCGAGCACGAGCTCCGCGACGAGCGGGTAGTGATCGGAAGCAACGCGGGCGAGGTCGCTGCGGAAGACGCTGAGACTTATCGGACGTAGCTTCTTGTTCACGAAAATGTGATCGACGGCGAGCGACGGGAACTTCGTCGGAAAAGTGCGAAAGGCGGCGCGTGTGTCAAGCAGCGTTCGCACATCGTGGAGGTGGCGGGTTAACACTCGATGCGGGCGCGAGCCGGGCAGCGCGTTGAAGTCGCCGAGCAGCACTAGTGGGTCCTCGATGGCGGTGGAGCCGGTCCAGTCTTCGCTCGCGAGCACTTCGGCCTGCGCCATGCGTTCGCGGCGGCCGAGGCCGAAGTGGGTGTTGAGGACATGGACGGCGCCGAATGGCGTCTCCGCCTTGGCCCACTGCACGGCGCGCGTTTCGCGGCAATACCACGGCGCCGGGCCCGGCAGCTCGGCGGTGCGCCATGGCGTGAGCGGATGTTTGCTGATGATGGCGTCGCCGTATTGCTCGTCGGCGTGCGTCATCGCTGGATGGAAAAGATGACGCCAGCCGAGCTGCAGTGCGATTTCGCGGACCTGATCGATGCCGGCCGAGCGCTGGCGGTGGAAGTCTAGTTCCTGCAGGCCCACGACATCGGCGGAGAGGCTTCTGATGACATCGGCGATGCGCGATTCGGAGCGTTGACCATCCATGCCGACGCAGCTGCGGACGTTGTAAGTCGCGACGCGCAGAATGGGCGCGTCAGGTTCGCTCATGACGGTGACTTACATCTGGCTGGCCATTGGACGGCCGATGATGCCCAAAGTTTTTTCCCATAGCGGACGCGATTCCCAATCGCGCAGAGTGATCTCGCGCGAGTAGCTTTTGTCCTCCTCGAACACCTTTGTATGCGCGACGACGAAGTCGGTGTCGAGCACGTTGAGGTTCGCTTCTTCGTTCAGGGATAACGAGCGGTTGTCGAGATTGGCGGAGCCGACGGAGGCCCAACAATCGTCGATGAGCATGTACTTACAGTGGAACCGCCCGGGCTGGTATTCATAGAAACGCACACCGGCTTCGAGTAAACGCCGCCAGCGCATTTTGCCGACGGAACGAACCAGCTGCGCGTCGGTGTCGGGGCCGGGGACGATCACCTCGATCTCCACGCCGCGGGCGCGCGCTTCGAGCAGCGTCTGCATACAGAGTTTGTCGGGAATGAAGTAGGCGTTGGCGATGCGGATGTGGCGTCGAGCGACAGCGAGCGAGAGCAGCAGCATGATGC
>JACCZQ010000029.1 GCA_013695905.1 Chthoniobacterales bacterium | reverse complement strand
ACATCGATCGTCGTCGGCGACTCCGAAAATTTTCGCGAGCAGGCGATGCGGCGCCCTCCGGCACGCGGCAATTTTTGGCGTCAGTTGAGCGCGGCATGCGCCGGATGATCGGGCAGCCGCTACGCCGTCGGCGCCACGGTGCGGGCACCTTCCTCCGCCACCACCCGCAGGTATTCGCGATACTCGCCTTTCGGGAGACGCCCGAGGATCGCCTCCAGCTGCGCCTGATCGATCGACCCGACGCGGAAAGCCACCTCCTCAAGACAGGCGATCTTCATTCCCTGCCGATGCTCGATGGTGGCGATGTAATTGCTCGCCTCCAGGAGACTGGTTTGGGTGCCGGTATCGAGCCACGCCATCCCGCGACTGAGAAGCTTCACGCTCAGCTCGCCGCGTTCCAGATACATCATGTTCAGGTCGGTGATCTCCAGCTCGCCTCGCGCTGAGGGCCGCAGCGCGCGACAAAACTCCACCACCCGTTCGTCATAAACATAGAGACCGGGGACGGCGTGGTGGCTCTTCGGATTCTTCGGTTTCTCCTCGAGACTGATCGCGCGGCCCTCCGCGTTAAACTCCACCACGCCGTAGCGTTCCGGATCGCGGACCTGATAGCCGAAGACACAGGCGCCCTGCTCCACCGCCAGCGCCGCGCGGTAGAAGTCGAGTTTCCCGTAGAAAATATTGTCGCCCAGGATCAACGACGCCCCGGCTCCCGCCAGAAAATCCGCGCCGATCAGAAACGCCTGCGCAATCCCTTCCGGCTTCGGCTGCTCTGCGTAGGCAATCCGGATGCCGAGCTGCGAGCCGTCGCCGAGATAATCCTCCAGCATCGGCAGATCTTTCGGCGTCGAGATGATGAGCACCTCCCGCAAGCCGCCGAGCATGAGCGTGGCCAGCGGGTAACAGATCATCGGCTTGTCATAAACCGGGAGCAGTTGTTTGCAGACGATCTTGGTGAGCGGGTAGAGCCGGGTGCCGGCGCCGCCTGCAAGAAGAATGGCTTTCTTGTTCATGGGATTTCGTCAGCTCCAGAGGACCAGCAGCTCCGACCACTTTTGCCACGTGCGGCCGCGTCCGGCGATTTTCGCGAGCAACTTTGAGCCGCCTTGTTCCAGCAGAAACGCGCCACTCAGGTGCGCACGTAATTTCGGATCGCTCACCCGGCCACCAGTGCACTCATTCAGCGCCACGCGCAACGCCCGCACCGGCAGTGCCGGCTCGCTCTCGATCGCGGCGCTGACCGTTACGCCGAGCAGCTTCTTCAGCATCAATGCGCAAACCAGCGCACGCGAGCTGGTGGCGTGCACATGGGAAATATTCTGCTCCTGCAGCGGCGCACGCAATGCGATGGCAAAGCGCGCCTGCTCGAGAAAGAGCGTGCCGGGGACCCGATGATTCTGGTTCGCGCGATCGTCTTCCAGCTCGTGCACCGATGTGAGATTCGCCTGCCACTGCGCCTCGATCACCATCGCATCGGGCAGGAACTGCAAACGTGACACAAGTTTCTCCATCTCCGCATCGAACCGGACGCAGTCCTGCAACCGGCAGACGAAGGGGACGATCGCCACATTCCGCTTCTCCATCTCCTGCAGCTCCGTCCCGAGCAGCGGCAGCTCGGGATCGGGCCAGCGATCGATGAGGTAAGCGACGCGTTTCACCGGCGATACGGCGGCCGGTTCCGGCACCCGCGCGGGCCACCCGGCGGCGAGCTGTTCGAACAACGCCACCAGCGGCTCGATCGTCGTCGCCACCTGGAAGTGCTGCTCGACTCGGGCGCGCCCGGCCCGGCCGAACTCCACCCGCATCGATTGGTCGCGGAGGAGGCGATCGATCGCGAGCGCGAGAGCAGCGGTGTCGTTAGGCGGCACGAGCAGACCCGTCCGCGCGTGCTGCACTGCTTCTGGAATGCCGGCGAGTTTCGTGGAGACGACGGGGCGCGACGCGGCCATCGCCTCGAGGATGACAGTGGGAAAAACGTCGCTGGCGCCGCCGCGATCCACCACCGACGCGAGGACGAAGATGTCGCAGTTCCGCAGCTTCTCGAAGACGGTCTGCTGCGAGAGCGAGCCGGTGAGCGTGACGTGATTCGTGAGCTGCTCCGCCACGATTTGCGCCTGCAAATTGTCGCGCAGCGGACCGTCGCCGACGATCTCGCAGGTGAACTCCAGACCGCAGTTCCGGAGCTCGGCACATGCGGCGATGAGATGGGTGAAACCTTTGAACTCCACCAGCCGCCCGATGCTGAGCAGCTTCACCGGGCCGGAGAAGTAGCCGGGGCTCGCCAGGGCGGGGAAGTTTGTGAAATCCATGCCGTTGTAAACGCGGTGGATTTTCGCCTCCGCTTCCGGGCAACGGGTGGCGAGCAGGCGCGCGCTGTAATCGGTTTCCACCGCGACGAACTCCGCGGCGGCGCAAATTTCCCGGAGCAGATCGGCATTCCCAAGATCGGACATGAAATCCTGCCCGTGCGCGGTGACGCTGAAGGGAAGGCCGCTCATCGCTTGGAGGAAGAGCGCAGTGTGCGCGGCGCGATTCGCGAAGTGGACGTGGAAGTGCTGAATGCCGGCGCGCGTGAAGAGCTCGGCGAAGTAGCTGGCGTTCCGCGCCCGCAGCTCGGCCTTGAAGTCGGGGCCGTAAGCGCGCTCGTGTTGCGCGATTAATTCCTGCGGCCAGGTGCCATTCGCCTGCGCTCGTTTCTGCCAGAGCTGCAGGATGCGAGCGGGCGGCGCGTAGTGGACCGGCGCCTGGAGGCGGGCGGCGTGCTCATGCCGCAGGGTGGTGAGCGGCGGGTGAACGGAGCCGAGGAGGAGGCGATAGCCGCGCCGCTCCAGCTCGAGCATTTCCGTATCGCAGAAGGTCTGCGAGAGGACCGGGTAACGCGAGTAAAGGTAGGCGAGACGCACGGCGATATCAGATGAGCAGATGATCGGAACGGATTCCGATTTCTGCTGGAGGAGCGTTTTTAAAAGCGCCGCTCGCCCTCACCCCAACCCTCTCCCCGCTGGAGAGGGGGCTCCTTCT
>JACCZQ010000028.1 GCA_013695905.1 Chthoniobacterales bacterium | reverse complement strand
GCGTTGAGCAGATCAAAGTCGCCCGCCGCCATGACGACACGATCGATTATCTGCGGCGACATCACGCCCTCTTCACTTTCGGCGAGAACGTCCCCTCGAAAGATTTCCCCGTGCCAAAACGCGGCTTCACCTGGCTCGCGACGCGGCAGCCGATCGTGACCGATTTCTGGAAAACCAGCCGCCGCCCCGCTCCGGCTGCGGTCTTCACTTCGGTGGCAAATTGGAACACCAGCGGCAGGAAAGACATCGCATGGCGTGGCGAGAAATATCTCTGGAGTAAATCGAGAGAATTTCTCCGTTTCATCGCGGCGCCGCGCCGCGCGCGGGAAAGCTTCGAACTCTCCACCGACATCAGTGCCGCGGCCACGCGCGCGCGCTTCGAGCGCCACGGCTGGCGACTGCAGCCCACCCGCCGCCTGAGCGCCCATCACCACCTCTACCGCAATTACATTCGCCGCTCGAAAGGCGAGTTCACCGTCGCGAAGGATCAATACGTGCGGCTGCACACCGGCTGGTTCAGCGACCGGAGCGCCTGCTATCTGGCCGCGGGCCGGCCGGTCATCACGCAGGAGACCGGCTTCACGAAAAACTACGCCGCCGCGGGCGGGCTTTTCGGTTTTCACTCGTTAGGCGAAATCGCCGAAGCCGTGCGCATGATCAACGCGGATTACGCCCGCCACTCCCGCGCCGCGCACGCTCTGGCGCGCGAGATTTTCGAAGCTGAGACAGTCCTGAAGAGCCTGCTGGAACGCGCCGGCATTTGATTTTCCGGCCTTTTGTTTCATCTTCTCCGACCTTTCGCGATGCGCCGCCTCTGCCTCTTTCTTTCCCTCACCCTTCTCGCGACCAATCTCTCGGCTCAGAGCGCCTCCCCCGCCGGACGGATCCAGAGCAGCGTGGTGCGGATCACCTCCACCGATGTGGAGCCGGACTACAAGGCGCCGTGGAATTCCGGCGCCATTCAGCGCGGGGTCGGGGCAGGGTTCCTGATCGAAGGCGGGCGGATCATGACGAACGCGCACGTCGTCAGCAACAGCCGCTACCTCACGGTCGAACGCGACGGCGACCCGAATAAATACCCGGCGCGGGTGCTGTTCGTCGCCCACGACTGCGATCTCGCCTTGATCGAAGTCGCCTCAGCGAATTTCGCGAAGAACATGAAACCGCTCACCTTCGGCGGAATCCCGACGCTCGAGTCGATGGTCTCCGCCTATGGCTACCCGATCGGCGGGCAGCGCATGTCGGTGACAACGGGGATTGTGTCGCGGATTGATTTTCAGCTCTATACCCACTCCTCGATCGACCAGCACCTGGCCATCCAGATCAGCGCGCAGATTAACCCGGGGAACAGCGGCGGCCCGGTCATGCAAGGCGGGAAAGTCGTGGGCGTCGCGTTCCAGGGCTACACCGGCGATGTCGCGCAAGGCGTCGCTTACATGATCCCCACGCCGGTGATCAACCGCTTCCTCAAGGATGTGCAGACCGGGCAGTACGATCGCTACGTCGATCTCGGCGTCACCTATTCAAAGCTCCAGAACCCGGCCCAACGCCGTTTCCTCGGCCTGGAGAACGACGATCGCGGCGTGCTGATAAACACGGTGATCGCCGCCGGCTCGGCCGGTCAGGCGCTGCAGTCCGGCGACGTGCTCCTGGCGATCGACGATCACGCGATCGCCAGCGATTCCTTCGTCGAACTCGAGGGCGAACGCGTGGAGATGCCGGAGATCGTCGAGCGAAAATTCAAAGGCGACAAGGTCAAGCTCGACATCCTGCGGAACCGGCAGCCGATGACGTTCACGATCGAGCTGCAGCCGCTCTGGCCTTACCTCATGCAGGGCCGCAGCTACGATGTGCAGCCGCGCTACATCGTCTATGGCGGCCTCTTGTTTCAGCCCCTCTCGCTCGATCTGATGCAGGCTTATCAGCCGCAGGACCTGCGCTTGCGTCATTACTTCGACTTCTACGTCGCCGAGCAGATCTACCTCGAGCACCCGGAGATAATTGTGCTGACCAATATCCTCCCGGATCCCATCAACACCTACCTCTCCCCGTATCGCGCCGGCATTGTGAATACCGTCAATGAGACGCGCATCCGGACGCTGGAAGACCTGGCTAAAGCCTTTGCTGAACCAGCGGAGCGATTCGTGGTGCGAATGGTCGGCGACGGTCCGCCGCTCGTCCTGGACCGCAGCGAAGTGGAAGCCGCCCGCGAGCGCATTAAGAGCCGTTACAACGTGGTGAAAGAACAAAACCTCGACGCCCAACCGCCGCCGAAGCCGCCGATCGACGAGGTGCAGACATAAGCATGCGTTTCGTCCGACTTCACGTCACGACGCTGGTCGTGTTGCTCTGCTTCGTCCCCGGTCTCGAGGCTCGCTCGCCCGCGCCTGCGCCCGAGCCGCAGCTGCAGGCGCCGCCGACTGTTCCCGCGGTCAAACCGAAGGAGCTTTCCCTGGTGCGCGTGAACGTCACCGGGCAGCCTTACGATTACACGCGCCCGTGGCAGAAGAAGGCGCCGATCTCGAAACGCGCCCTCGGTGCAGTGCTCCCGAAAAATCGGGTGCTCGTCACCGCCGATCTCGTGGCCAATCAAAACTACGTGGAGCTGGAGCGCGCCGAGTCGGGCGAGAAGACCGGCGCCGAGGTGGTGGTGATCGACTACGAAGCGAACCTGGCGCTGATCGAGCCGACCGATAAGAAATTCCTCACCGGCCTCACGCCCCTGCAGCTGGCGCTCGACACCGTCGTGGGTGATCGCCTCGCCGCTCTGCAGCTGGAGCCCACCGGCGCACTCGTGGTGACGGACGGCCTCGTCACCACCGTGCAGATGACGCGTTACCCGGCGGAGGGGCAGTTCCTCACCTACCGCATCAGCATGTCGATGCAGTACCGCGA
>JACCZQ010000025.1 GCA_013695905.1 Chthoniobacterales bacterium | reverse complement strand
CCCTTCAACACTTCCGGGATGTATCGCGGAGACGTTGGGCCGGACGGGAAGATCACGGTCGAGATTTACAAGTAGAGATCGGTGCGGCGCGGGAGCCGGAGCCGCTCCTACTCGATAATATCCAAGGTCGCCCTTTGTTCATGCCGCGCCGCGGCACTCGAAAGCAAAGCGCGAATCGCGCGAATCGTCTGTCCGTTGCGCCCGATGATTCGACCGACATCGGTCTGCCGCATTTGCAACCGAAAGACAGTCATGCGCCCGTTCGGGATTTCGGACAGCATTACTTCATCGGGGAATTCGACGAGTTGCCGAATGATGAACTCGAGGAATTGTCTCACGCGTCCGAGCTTAGCGACGCGTCCGCGGGTTGTCCAATTGCAGCCAATTCACCGGGTCAACGCCCCCGGTTTTACGCGAGCTATGTCGCTGGCACCGTCTCGGCAGGAGCCTCACTCAGGCGCGCCTTGTTCTTCTTCAACAAACTGCGAACAGTGTCGGAGGGTTGCGCTCCACGTGCGATCCAATGCTCAACCCGGTCGATCTTGAGGGTGCTGTTCTCTCCCTGCACTTTCGGATCGTAGGTGCCGAGGATCTCGAGGAACTTGCCGTCGCGCGGGCTCCGGCTGTCGGCCACAACGACTTTATAATAAGGGCGATTCTTCGCGCCTTCTCTGCGTAATCTGATTGAAACTGCCATGGTGGAAAAAAGTTAAATGGTTACAAAAGTTACAAGGTTAAAAGGGGCAGAACATTAGAGGGATACGACGGTTTGGCAACAGGTCCCCGTCTCAACGAGGTAACGATTGTAACCCTTTTAACATTTTCTTCATCTTCCCCGCGTTCTTCATCATCTTTCGCATCTGATTGAAACGCTGCAGGAGATCGTTCACTTCCGTCACCGTGCTGCCGCTGCCCCGCGCGATCCGCTGACGCCGCCGCGCATTTAAAATGTCGGGGCGCGCGCGTTCGTCGCTGGTCATCGAAAGCACGATCGCTTCGGTGCGTTTGATCTGCTTCTCGTCAACGGAGAGGCCCTGGACGTTACTCATGCCGGGAATCATGCCAAGGATATTCTCCAGCGGTCCCATCTTCCGCATCATCTTGAATTGCGCGAGGAAATCGTTGAAATCGAACGACGCGGTGCGGAGCTTTTTCTCCATCCGTTCCGCCTCTTCTTCGTCGAACGCTTCGGCCGCTTTTTCGACGAGACCGACGATGTCGCCCATCCCGAGAATCCGGCCCGCGAGCCGATCCGGCACGAACACCTCGAACTGGTCGAGCTTCTCACCGACACCGGCGAACTTGATCGGCCGCTGCGTCACTTCTCGCATCGAGAGAGCGGCACCACCTCGGGCGTCGCCGTCGAGTTTCGTGAGGATGATGCCGGTGATGCCGAGCGCGTCGTTGAAGTGGGTCGCAACGCTGACCGCCTGCTGGCCGGTGGCCGCGTCGGCGACGAGGAGAATCTCCTGCGGCTTCAGGAATTCCTTCAGCTGCTTGATCTCTTCGATGAGCGCGGTGTCGATCTCCTGCCGGCCGGCGGTGTCGAAGATCTGCACGTTGCCGGTTTGCCCCTTCGCCCACTCCAGCGCGGCCGCAGCGGAACGGACGACGCTCTTCTCGGCTGCATCGGGCGTGTAAACCGGCACCTCCACCTGCCCCGCGAGTGTCGCGAGCTGCTGAATGGCAGCTGGACGATGCAAATCCGAGGCGATGAGCAGCGGAGTGCGTCCCTGTTTCTTGAGGAGCTTCGCGAGCTTCGCCGACGAAGTCGTTTTGCCGGCGCCGTTCAGCCCCACCATCAGGATGCGGGCGGGCTTGTCGAGGTTGAGCGGCGCTGCATCTCCTCCTAGCAGCGCCGTCATCTCGTCGTGGAAAATCTTCACCATCTGCTGCCCCGGCGTGACGCTGCGCAGCACCTCCTCGCCGAGCGCTTTCTCCCTTACCCGCGCGATGAATTTTTTCGCGACCTGGAAATCGACATCGGCTTCGAGCAAGGCGAGCCGCACCTGCCGCATGGCATCATTGATGTTCGTCTCGCTGATGGAGCCGTGCCCGCGCAGGTCCTTGAAGATGTCCTGAAGCTTGTCGCCGAGCTGGGAAAACATGGGGCGTGATGCTTAGCACGGGATGCACGGCACCGCCAGTCGCAGGGTAGGCTTACGGGTCAAGTCCGGGAAGCGCACGGCTCCAGCCATACCAGAGCCGGCGCGGCGTAGATTTTTCTCCAGCGCCTCCTGCACGGCGTCGCTTGCGACGACGATGGTGCGCTTCACGCGCTGATCGAACCCGTAGGAGCCGCCGCCGCAGGTCTAGTAAATCGTCGCCGGCTCGGGGCCGCTGATCAGCTTCTGGAAGCGCGGATGCTTCCGCAGAGGATCCCATTGCCAGCGCCACTTCAGGTCGGCCAGCGTTATGTTGTAAACCGCACGATGCTGCAGCGCCGCCGGGGCGGTCAGCAGGCGTTCAATCAACGCGAGTGCTTCCTCCTCCTCGCCAGTCCGGGCGCAAATCAGCGCCAGGACGGCGGCAGCATCATTCTGCTCGAGCGGGTGAGACTCCATCATTGCCACGGCTTGGCGCGCGCGGCGCAGGGCGTCCTCTTTTCTGCCGAGAAATGCCTCCGTGAGGGAGAGGTTGGCGCGGAGATTAGAGGATCGCACGCTGCGCTCGTCCGCGATCGGAACGAGTTGCATCTTTAGCTGCTCGTGCGCAGCCTCGAGCAGGCGTGACGCGTCGTTGTCTCCATGCGCTACGGCCAGCATGGCTTTGTGCATCCAGGCCGGATGCGGAAGTCTTTCAAAATGGTCCGCCGGAATCTCGCTGAGATATTGCGCGGCAGCGGCATACTCGCGTTTCAGCATCGCGGTTTCGAAGCGCCCTGCGCTCAAGCGAGCGCGATCGACCGCCGGCGCGGCGGCATCGAGCGCGTGCGCCCTCTCCAGCACTGCGACGTCGCCGGACATCAGGAATTCGTCGAAGGCTCGCCCCGAGTGGAGTTGAATCGGATGATCCGCCGGCAGCAAGACGCGCAACCGATCGTGCGTCCTCAGCACCTCCGGCCAATCACGCACCCATCGGAAGGTGCGGGCGATGTATCTGTGCACGTGCGTATTCAGCGGATCAAGTGTCTCGGCGCGCTGCAGCGCCGCGATCCTGTCGCGCCATCTTCCCTGAAACTTATAGATAAACGCGGCGACGAGCGGCACCTCCACGAGACTCGGCGACAGCTCGGCGGCGCGGGCGAGCTCCGCCAGCGCGCCCTCGTGGTCGCCGTCGATCCAGAACAAACAGGAGGCGAGTGCCAGCCGCGCTTCCGCCATGTCGGGGCGGAGGCGCAGTGCTTCCTCGGCCTCGCGGCGCGCGCGGGCGTTGCGCTCCGGAACTTTGCCCTGCGTATCCTCGCTGAGCCGAATCGAGAGGCGGGCGCGGGCGAGGGTGAAATCCGGGTCGAGCGCGATCGCCTCCTCATAGAAGCGGATGGCAGGCTCGTATTGCTCCGGCCGCACGAAAGCGCTCTCCACTTCGCGCGCGCGGAGATAGAGCAGATACGCCTCGGGATGGTCGGTCGGCTTTGACAATGCAGAGGTCTGCTCCGCCGTGAGCGTCCCCCCGAGCGCACGCGCGATTTCCCCCGCCAGCTCGCCCTGCAGGGAAAGCGCGTCCGTCAGCGTGCGTTCGTAGCGCTCGGCCCAAACCTGCCGTTCGTCGCGGGTGTCGATCAGCGCCACCGTCAGGACAACGCGCTCGGCGGATTGCCGGACGCTGCCGGTGAGCACGTGCGAGACGCCGAGGGCGCGGCGCACCTCCCGGAGATTGCCCCGGGCAGCGGCGTCGCGGTAGCCGGCGACCGAGGCGCGGGCGATGACGGTGAGATTTTTGATTTTGCCGAGGCTGGTAGAGACGTCATCCTGGATACCGCCGGCGAAGAAGGCGTTCTCCTGCTCCGTGCCGAGGTTCTCGAATGGCAGCACGGCGATGCTTTTTCCCGGCCGCAACGCAGCAGCGCTGCCAGCCGCAGGAGGATTGGTTGCTCCTGTTGGTGTTCGCTGCCAGCTCCACAGCGCTATCGCCACCGCGGCGGTGACAAGGACGGCAGCTGCAGCGAGGAAGCCGGAGCCGGCGCGGCGAATCGGCACGGTTTCGCGGGCGCGACACGACTCCAGTGCGTCCAGCAATTGCCGCGCTGATGCCGGCCGTTCCCGAGGATCGTAAGCCACGCAGGCGCGGATGAGATCCACCACCGCTGGAGGCACTGCTCTGGAGCGCAGCTGCTCCAGCGGCAGTGCGCCACCCGCCTGCTGCCGGTGAATATCATCCATCGTGCGGCCGGTGAACGGCAGGCGGCCGGTGAGGCAAAACCAGAGAGTGACGCCGAGCGCGTAGATGTCGGAGCGCGCGTCGATCGTTCCGCCGGTAAATTGCTCCGGACTGGCAAACGCCGGGGTGCCGATGAACCCGCTGTGGCGCGGCTCCAGCTGGTCCGCTGCCCCCGTCGCAGCGCGGGCGAGGCCGAAATCGATTACTTTCGCTTCGACCGTGACACCCGCCGGAGCTGTGCTCGTGAACATGATGTTGCCCGGCTTCAGATCGCGGTGGACCAGGTGGCGCTCCGCGGCCGCGCATAACGCCCGCGCGACCTGAACCGCCACCTCAAGGGCGAGCTCCACTGGCAGGGGACCGTCGCGGCGGACCCGCGCTTCCAGCGTTTCGCCCTCCACCAATTCCATCGCGCAGTAGCAGCCATCGACTTGCGGCGAAGTGCCGAAGTGAAACACGGCCGCGACGTTCGGGTGGCGCAGGGCCGCAGCTGCGCGGGCTTCGCCCAGGAACCGCTCCCGCACCGTGCGCGAATCGCTGCAGGACGCAGGCGACTCGATGATCTTCAGGGCGACGCGGCGATGCAGCACTATGTCGAGCGCGCGGTACGTCACACCCATCGCACCACGACCAAGTTCCCAGAGCGAGCCATCGTCGCGCCGCTCGATTTCGAAATCGCCAAACGTGACGCCCGGCTCCAGCGCGCCGCTCTCGTCCACATCCAACCCGAGCCGCAACAGGCAAGCCACACACGCGCCGCGAGCTCCGAACGGCGCACCGCAGGTGGGACAAACCGCGGCGGCGGCCATGGTGTCTTGCATTCCCTTCAGCGTTCCAGCCGGTTCTCCTATCCGCGCGTCAGCACGCGCAGCAGCTCGCGTAATTCACCATCGACTTCATCGTCCGTTCTGACGGTGCGCCGCACCTCCTCCCGCAACATCGCGCGGTAGCGCACCCGCAGGCGCGCGACATGGCTGCGGAGCGTCACTTCCGCCACGCCGAGGCGGCTGGCGAGTTCCCCATATGTCGGTGGCGGAGCAGCACCGATCGAGAGGAAGGCGCCGAGCTCATCGAGCAGGTTCTGTTTTCCTTCTGCACGATAGGCGGCGGTGAGCCGATCCAGCGCGGTCGCGACGAGCGTCTCGGCCCATGTGCGCTCGAACAGCCGATCCTCACCGGACACATCGCTGCTCGACGAATGGTGCATGTGGAAGAGCGCCTCCGCGACCTCCGTTTGTCGTTCATCGAGCGGGACAAAAACGAAGTCGCCGCCGCGCTTCAGCGTCTGCTCTCGATCACGCGCATCGGCCAGGAAATTTTTGAACGAGGCGAGCAGGAAGGAGCGGAATTTCCCCTTCTGGCGATCTGTCCGCCGGTAAATCTGGTGCTCGATCAGGTGAGCGAAAAAGCTCTGCGTCAGGTCCTGCGCATCGTGCGGCGAGCGGCCGCGCGCGCGTGCATAGGTGTAAAGCGGCGGCCAATAAGTCTGGCAAAGCTGCGCCAGCGCCTCACGTGAGCTCTCGGGGTTGCTCTCCATCTTCCCGGCCGCCGAGATGACGCTCCACTGCGTGGACGCAAAGGGATCAGCCTGACCGTAGATGGTCCCCGGCGGGGGTTGCACAGCAATAGCCATACAGCCGGTTCCCGAAAAACCAAGCCGCTTCGCAGGTGTCGAACTGCTCCCACGGTACGCTTTTTTTTCGATTCTCTGCCACGCGGCTCTGCCGATGCCTTTGTAAAGGGAGAGACATCACCGTTGCACCTAACCGGGAGAAGACATGACTAACAAACACCGACTCAACATTATCTCGTCGCTCCATGGCACCTCCGTGACGCCGCCGCGCCGCCTGGCGGGTTTGCTGGCGATCGTGCTGGCCACGTGCACCACCACGTGGGCGGAGACGTTCACCGTGCGGGTCGATCCGCCGGGCGCATTCCACCAGTTCGTGCCGCAATTCCTGACGATCCGGCCGGGCGACACCGTCCGCTGGGTGTGGGAGGGCAACTTCCACACCGTCACCTCCGGGAATCCGGAGACCGGCGTGGCTGACGGAATCTTCGGGACACCGCTCCGGAATTTTGGAGCTCAGTACTCCTTCACTTTCCCAAATCCCGGCACGTTTGATTACTACTGTGCGCCACATCGCGAGATGGGGATGACCGGCCGCATCACTGTCGCAGGTGGCGAGCCCACGCCGCCTCCCGCTGCACAGCCGCTGAACATCTCCACCCGGGTCGGCGTGCAGACCGGCGACAATGTCTTGATCGGCGGGTTCATTATCACGGGAATGCAGCCGAAGAAGGTGATCATGCGCGCGATCGGCCCCTCGCTGCAGCAGGCGGGGCTCACCGGTGTATTGGCCGACCCGGTGCTCGAGCTCCGCGGCACCGGCGGCGTGCTCATCTTGAGCAACGACAACTGGCAGGCCACCCAGCAGGCGGAGATCGCCGCCTCTGGCGTCCCACCGCAGCACGAACTCGAATCGGCCATCGTCGCCACGCTTGCCCCGGGAGCTTACACGGGGATCGTGACCGGGAAGAGTAGCACCACCGGGATTGGGCTGGTGGAGGTGTTTGATCTCGATCAGGCGAGCGACTCGCAGCTGGCGAACATCAGCACCCGCGGCTTCGTCGGCACTGGTGACAATCTCATGATCGGCGGCTTCATCCTGGGCGGCGGCAGCGCGAATGCGAACATCCTCGTGCGCGCACTAGGGCCTTCGCTGACTCAGGCGGGAATTACCGGCGCGATGTCTGACCCTACCCTCGAGCTGCGTGACAGCAACGGCGCGATCGTCCGCGCGAATAACGACTGGAAGGAGACGCAACAAGCGGCGATCGCAGCGACTGGCATTCCGCCGCAGAACGATCTCGAAGCGGCCCTCCTCGCAACGCTCCCGCCCGGCGCCTACACGGCACTCGTGCGCGGCACCGCCGGCAGCACCGGCGTGGCGCTGGTCGAGATTTTCCAGCTGTTGTAGCTGCGGTCGCGGGGTCGGTCGGCACGCCGAAACATGGCGCAATCTCCCGCTGGAACGATCACGTTTCTGTTCAGCGATCTCGAAGGCAGCTCGATGAAATGGAAGCGATTCCGGTTCGGCCGGCGAGGGTGCGCCCGCGGCTCGGCTACTTCTTCGCGGGCGCAGGCGTGGCCGCGGCTGCCGCGTCGTCGATCATGAAGGACCAGTTCGCCTCCACGCGTTTGCCGCCGGAGCGGGCGGAGACGATCACTGTGCAGGTATCATCCCGCAGCTTTTGCGTGACCTGATAGGAAACGGTTTTCGTCTTCTCATCGTAGCTGGCGGGGACGAGCCCTTGCCCGCTGATCCGCATCTGGACGCTCTTCGGTTCGATCTCGCCGAGGCTCGACAGGTCGGCGCGAATGAGCGGCGTCGCAGTCCGCACCGTCTCGCCTTCTGCCGGCTGAGTGGAGAGCGCCGAGGCACTCACCGCCGCTGTGGACGGCCCCGCGCCAGCGGCAGCTCCACCGAAGTTTAAGGCGTCGGTAAAGACCTTCGGCTTGTTCGCCTCGATCAGGTAACGGCCTAACGAATCCATCGACGAGTTCATGGTGAGCGGCTGCCCGTAAACGGTGAACATCGCCTCATAGCCAGTATCCAGCACCGCCTTGCGCACGGTCTCGTCGTGGAAGCCATACGGGACGGCAAAGGCGTTCACGCGGATGCCGAGCCGATCTTCCAGCGCCTTTTTCACGCCCGCGGTTTCGTCTTTCAGCCACTCGCCGTATTCCTCCTCCGTCAGCTTCTTTTTCGAGATCGCTTCGACGCGGCGTTTGTTCCGCAGGTCCTGGTGGGTGGCGGAATGGCCCTGAATGTCCACGCCCGCGTCGCGCATCTCCGCCAGCTGGTCCCAGGTCATCGCAGCGCCGCCCGCGAAGTGTCCCGTCGGACGGAGGCCTTCGGTGTAAACAAACATCGTAAACGGAAAGTCGTACTTCTTCAGGATCGGCCAGGCGACGGTGTATTGCGTGAGCCAGCCGTCATCGAGCGTGATGATGGCAGCCCGCGGCGGGATACTCTTCTCGCCGCGCCGCCAGGCGAGAAAATCCTGCATCGGAATCACCGGGATCTCCCGTTCCTTCAGCAGCTTCATCTGCTCCTCGAACATCTGCGGCGTGATCTCCGTATCCGGCCGGCGCACCTTATCGACGAAGCGGTGATAGCCATAAACAACCACCTGCGAGGTTTGATCGATCTTCGGTCTCGTGTCCTCCGGCGTGGGCGCGGGGGTCGCTGCCGCCGCGGCTGCAGGAGTGGGCGTGGCGGTTGCCTTATCGGATTTCGCGAGCGGATTCGGCAACTTGTTGCAACCCGAAAGCCCGAGCGCGAACGCCACCGTCACCACTGCCATTTTTCTCCCGATCATACTGCGTAAGGCCTTAATTCTGACGCGGGAAAACACAAGCGCTTTTTGAGTCGAAGCACGTGCGCTGAGCGCCGGAATGCGCCCGAAAAATGTCGCGACGCCCCTGCCCGCCGACAAATCCCAGCCACCACCGTTCGCATTTTCGTTTGGCTCCCGCCGCGGCGAATGTTACTCGGCTTACGTCGTGGCGTCCCTCTACATCACCGGCGGGGTGCTGATCGTGGTGGCCACGGGCCATCGAAGCACTCTGGACCACCATCCAGGTCGGCGGCGAGAGCCCATTCAGCACCCGGATTCTGCATCGCGTCCGCCATACAAAATCTCTCCAGAAGTTGTTGCTCCGAAGGAGTCCGCTCCTCCATCGGCACGCTGGTGGTCGTCGGCACCATCACCTCGTGGATGCTCGCGCTGTGGCTCGGCTGGACGCTGGTGTTTCTCTCCTCGCCGGGGCGGTCGTGGACATAAACACGAACGCGCCCGCCGACTACTGGTCCCGAAACGGGGCCGCAGCTGGGAGACGCACCGCCGCTCCCGTCACTCGATGATTTGCGCGCTGCGGGCATCCCGCTGGGAGATCGCGAGGAGTTTGAGAACGCCGCCCGGGAAACCGCCGAACAGCGCCGGCTGCTCTTCGCTCTGATGGAGGAGGAGGGCTGGAAGTGGCAGCAGCGGGAGGAGAAAATCGACTCGCCCAGCTAGCGAGTGGAGGTGGCCTCGCTGAGCGAGAGCTTTCGCTTCCGCTCCAGGCTATACCGCGCCAGCTCCACCGGTTCGTCGTTCGTCGCCGACTGCAGGTGCCGGAGCAAGCGCTCCCGCCGTGCTCTCTCGGCAGCATCTGTTCCGCACGCATCGATCAGCAGCCGCAGGTCGGCCTCGGTTTGCTCCTTCGTGTCGTTCTTCAGGCGCAGCAAGGCCAATCCCGCCATCTGAAAACGATCGAACGCCTCCATCAGAAACTCGCGTAACGCGGGGCTATTCCGTAGCTGAAAGCGGATCGTCTGCTCCACGCTACGGATCGGATATTGCGGGAACGCGGCGGAATGAATGATCGCCGACGCCAGATTATCCAGCAGCAATTCGGCCATGATTTTCACTTCATCAGCCGTGGCCTGATCTCCCTCGCGCCACGATTTGTTCTCGTAGAAGTAAGGCCGCAGGTAAGGCCGCTGCAGCAGCACCGCGAGGTGCTCGGAAGTCTCCGACATCGCGCGCTGGAAGAGCTGGATCTCGGGTTGCTGCCGCGCATTTTCCAGCTGCCACTTCGCGGTTTCCAGCAGCTCGCGCGACGAGCGCAGCTGCCGCAGGAAGACGGAGAAATTCAGCAGACCGGTCAACACCAGCATGAGCGTGGCGCCCACCGTCACCAGCGGCAGCAGGAACTCGGATGTCACGGTTTTCTCCTCCTCGACAACCGCCGCGCGGTCAATCCGCCGTCGTCGCCGGCTCCTGCGGCGTGTCGCATTTCCAACATTGCCCGAGCTCCTTCGGCACCACCTCGCCGCAGTTTCCGCAGGTCCAGTCGGCCGTGTTCCCGGAGATGGAATGCCGGTAGCTCTCGAGCAGCCGCAGCGCCTCCGCGACGTCGCCATCCTCCAGCACCCACAGCTCCGGATAAACTTCCGCGAACGGGATCTCACCCATCAGCGACGACTGGTTCAGGTTCTTCACAAACGTCCGGATGCCGTCGCTCTCCAGCATCGACTGGTATTGGCCCACCAGCACGGAATCGCCGCTCTCGAAAATTTTGCGCATCAGAACCTCGGCGGCGTCAGCATTCGTTAGGCGATTTCTGCCAGCTCCTGCAGCGCGTCGGCCAGCGTCTCGTACGTCACGACACGCGTCTCCGGCCCATAGCGGAACTTCGACAGAATATTTAACCCGATATCCTTCCGCGGATCCGGCACCACCCGCACCACCGTGCTGACCTGCTTCTCCGCGAGCGCGTCCATCACCTCGGCCATGAATGGCGCCGCCGACGTAGCCATCGATTCCATCCAGCGAAAATCCGTCAGCGCCTTGAAGCCGGGGGCGAAATTCGCCACCAACTCCCGCACCCGTCGCGCCACCTCCTTCACATCGTCCGCGGAGGCGTGACCGGCGACGCTGATGACCAAAAGACGCTTGGTTGTGTCTGCTTCGACTGAATACATTGATGTGTGATGACCACGCGAAATCTCCTGCACGAGTCCGCCCGCACCTCTAAAGCATGAACGCCGTCGATGCAGCGCTAAACTCAACCCGCCCGCGTGGCCGGGAGATTCTCGCCCTCGCGGGGTGGGTCGCGTTTTCGCTCACCGCGGCCGCGAGCGGGATCTTCGTCTCGACCGGAGGCTGGTATGAGGAGCTGCCCGAATGGAATCCGCCGGCGTGGCTGTTCGGCCCCGTCTGGACCACGCTCTACATCATGATGGGCGTGGCGGCGTGGCTGGTCTGGAAGCGCGGCGGCTGGCGAGAACGCGGAGGCGCGCTCGCGTTGTTCGTTGCGCAGTGGCTGCTAAACGCCCTCCGGACGCCGCTCTTCTTCGGCCTGCGACGCCCCGGGCTTGCCTTCGCCGAGATCCTCCTGCTGTGGGTGGCGATCGCCGCTACCATGATCGCCTTCTGGCGAGTCACCAAACCCGCTGCGTTTCTGCTTGTGCCATATCTGGCGTGGGTGACCTTCGCCGCCGTGCTAAACTTCACCATCTGGAATCTGAATCGATGACCCCGGAGGAATTCCGGCAGCTGGCCCTGGCGCAAGCCGGAGCAGTGGAGCAACAGCACATGCAGCATCCGGATTTCCGGGTGCGCGGGAAAATCTTTGCGACTCTCGGTTACCCCGACGAGGAGCACGGGGTGTTGATCCTGACGCCGGAGGAGCAGGCACAGCTGGTCACGGCGCAACCGGAGGTGTTCACGCCGGTGAAAGGGGCATGGGGACGACGCGGCAGCACCATTGTGCGACTGGCGGCGGTGGATGCCGACACGCTCGCGTCGGCGATGCAGCTCGCGTGGAGACGAATCGCAGGGAGGCAAACATGAGCAGACCACAAAAGGTGAACCTCGCGGAGAGCTTCGGTGCGTTCAGTGAGCATTGGCGGCCGAAGATCGTCGGCGAACTCAACGGCCAGGAGGTGAAGCTGGCAAAATTCCGGGGCGAGTTCGTCTGGCATCAACACGAAGACGCCGACGAGATGTTCCTCGTCTGGCGCGGCTGCATGCGAGTCGAGTTCCGCGACCACCAGGTGCAGCTCGGTCCGGGTGAATTCCTCATCGTGCC
>JACCZQ010000021.1 GCA_013695905.1 Chthoniobacterales bacterium | reverse complement strand
ATCGTCGTCGCCTGCGTCTGCGGCACAGCACTCGCGGTCGGCACTCCGCTCAAGACCGGCGCAGCAGGTAGCAATCCTCTCCGGCGCAGCAACGCCGGAAAGTCTTCCGTCGCGCCCGCTGCACTTTGCTCGAGCAGCACGCCCGGCAGTTGCATCACTGCCCCGTGCGCTGCCGATAGCGCTTCGATTGATTCGGATCCACCTTCCGCATCTTGCGCAGCAAGTCCTGCGTGTCAGGTCGGGACACATCCGGAGCCTTTGGACCACCCTCACCCTCTCCACCTGGTTTCGGGCCCCAGGGTGCCACCGGCTTCTGAATGCGCTCAGGCATGAGTGAAAGCTAAAGACGACCGCCGCGAAAGGCAAGCGGCCCGCCGCCCGGGTGGCGCTGCTCACAAGCTTGCCAGCGCCCCGGCCACCTGCGAAAATACCGCCGATGAAGCCCCTCCTGTCTCGTCTCTTCCTCCTCGCTTTCACCGCTACGCTCTGCCTCTCCGCCTCCGCCCAAACCTCCCTCGGCGGAGAAAAGAGCCCGCAGCTCGAGACCTTGATCAAAAAGATCGACGCGCAGAACATGAAGATCGACGCGCTCTCGCAGCAGATTCTGAAACTGGAGCAGCGCATTTCCGCGCTGCGCCCGGGGGTTATGGTCGGTGAAACCACGCCGGCGCCTGCGGCCCCCGCCGGCCCCACCACGGCTGCACCTGCCGCGCCCGCGAACGGCAATGCTCACGTCGTCGCAAAAGGTGAGACGCTGATTTCCATCGCCAAGCTGCACAAGGTCGATGTGGACGCGCTCCAGAAGCACAATCAAATCGAAGACGCGCGCAAACTCCAAGCCGGCCAGACCATCATGATCCCAACTGCCGGCACTTCTCCCACTGCTTCACCGACCCCGTCGCCTAACGAGTGATGGACGCGCCCGCCGACCGGCCCTGGTTCCTGCGGAAGCACGAGGACGGCACCATCTTCGGCCCGGTTTCGTTCGGACAGCTGGCCGGCTGGGCCACCCAGGCGCAGGTGGCGCCGCAGGACACCATTTCCAGCGATGGGGTCAACTGGATCAAGGCGCCGATGCAGCCGGAGCTCGGCATGGACTGGATCGTGGAAGTGACCAGCGAACGTCTCTACGGACCGACCACGCTCGGTGCGATCCATGAGTTCCTGGAACTTGGCGAAATCAGCCAGGAGAGCACCGTCATCAACGCGTGCGACGCCTCGCGGCAGCAGATTTGTGACATCATGCCGCTGCTCACGGCACATGCCTCCACGGGCCCCGCACGGACCGCCGCGAGCGATGTGGAAGCGCCCGCGGCCGCCGGCATGGCGATCGCGCTCAGCGACCGCATCCGCGAGCTCGAAGACGCGTTACGCGAAGAACGCCGTGCTGCCGCGGACGCCGAAGCACGTTACCGCGACCTCGAGCAGCGGTATCTGGAGCTAGTCGGCTCCCGCTCGACGCTGTAGCTACGCTTTAACTTCCAGCAGCGTCTCCACGTCGCCAGCATTCGGCTCGAGGAAACTCTGCTCCCAGAGCCGCGCATACTTGCCGCCGAGCTCCACCAGCTCCGTGTGCGTGCCGCGTTCGATAATGCGGCCGCGCTCCAGCACCAGGATCTGATCCGCGCGCAGAATCGTGGAGAGCCGGTGCGCAATCACGAAGCAGGTGCGGTCCGCCATCAGATGCTCCAGCGCTTCCTGGATGAGACGCTCGGTCGTCGTGTCCACACTGGCCGTCGCTTCGTCGAGGATCAGGATCGGCGGATCCTTGAGCAACGCCCGCGCGATCGAGAGCCGCTGCTTCTCGCCCACGCTCAGCTTCACCCCCCGTTCACCGACGACGCTGTCCAGCCCTTCCGGCATCCGATCGATGAACGGGCGTGCGTTGGCCGCCTCCGCCGCGCGCAGCAGCTCCTCGTCGGTCGCGTCCGGTTTGCCCATCCGCAGGTTTTCGCGCACGGAGCCGTTAAAAAGGAAACTCTCCTGCGTCACGACACCCACCATCTGGCGCAAGGCACGGGTGCCGTAATCACGAATCGGCTTCCCATCGATCAGGATCTCGCCGGAGTCATACTCGTAGAAGCGGCTCAGCAGGTTCACGAGCGTGGACTTGCCGGCCCCGGTTGTGCCGACCAGCGCGATCGTTTCTCCCGCACGCGCCTGCAGCGTGATGTGCTGCAACGCGGGCCCCGCGTCCCCGTAGCTGAAGTTCACGTCATTGAAACGTACTTCCCCACGCGTGACCGCCGCCGCTGAGGTGACGTTCCAGCCCGGCTCGATCGGCGTATCGATAATCTCGAACACGCGCTCGCCCGCCGCGCGTCCCGCCTGCACCAGCTGGTTCAGCTGGTGCAGCTTGTTGATCGGTTCGTAGAGAAATCCCGTCAGCATCAGGAACGCGATCAGGTCGCCGACCTGCATCAGTCCCCCGAGCACTGCCCGCGAGCCGACATACACCACCAGCACGATGCCTAACGAGCCGATCACATACATCGAAGGGTGATAAATTGCCCACACCTTCATCACCACCAGCGTCGCTTTCCGAAGCTGATCGCTCACCGCATTGAAGCGGCCATGCTCCTCCCGCTCGCGCACGAAACTCTTGATCTGCCGAATGCCCGCCAAATTGTCGTGCAGCAGCGAATTCATCGCCGACGCCGCCCGCCGCTGCAGCCGGTAGCGCCGATGCGCCGTCAGCGTGTACCACAGCGCCCCGCCCGCCAGAAAAGGCGCAGGTGCCAACCCCCACAACGTCAGCGACGCACTGATATAGAACATCATCCCGAGCACGATGATCACCTGCAGCACAGCCACCACGCCTTGCTCCACGCCGTCGATCAGCATCCGCTCGACGGAGTTCACATCCTCCAGGATGCGCGTCATTAGATCGCCCGTCGCGCGATTATCAAACCACCGCAGCGGCAGCATCTGAATGTGCGAATAAAGGTCGCTGCGTAGGTCGAAGATCACCTTTTGCTCGAAAGTGTTGTTCAGAATGATGCGGACGGAATTCAGCCCGTGCTGCAGCAACAACGCCACCGCCGCGATCAACACCAGAGGCAGGAGCCGCTCCGGCTGGTTCCGGGTTAACACCTCATCGATCACCAGCTTCGTCACCGCCGGAAAAACCACGATCAGCAGCGTCCCGAGAATGGCGCAAGCCAGCGTCGCCGACCCGAGAAGCGGGTAACGCCGCAGATAACCGAAGACGCGCCAGACGATGTTCATCAGCCGGTAAGTTCAGCGACCGCGGCCCCGCGCGCAACGTGAGCTGCGCCGTCCGCTTGTGCGATCGGCTGCGGGCGAGCTATCGTTTCGTGTGGTCATCCGGCAGATCTTCATTTCGCCCGGGCACAATTATTTCGGCCACGCCGGCCGCGCGCCCGACGATTATCCGCTGCAGGAGGTCGATCGGATTCAATGTGTCGCCGGCCACGGCATCCGCGGCGACCGCTTCTACGACTACAAGGACAACTACAA
>JACCZQ010000018.1 GCA_013695905.1 Chthoniobacterales bacterium | reverse complement strand
ACGCTGGACCGGGTAGCTGACGCTGTTCGCTTTTGTGCTCCAGCGACGGTGCCAGAGCGGGTGCAGCGGCAAGGAGCGGCCGTCCGCCGTTTGCGCGTGCACCTTCTTCGGCATAACGGTGAAGCCGCAACGCACACCGGTGAAGCCGCCGGTCTTCGAGAAGCTGCGGAACTCCACCGCGCACTCGAGCGCGCCAGGAATTTCGTAGATGGAGTGCGGGATCTCAGGTTCGCTGATGTAGCCTTCGTAGGCAGCATCGTAGAGGAGCAGCGCCTTCTGCTCGTGCGCATACTCCACCCAGCGGGTGAGCTGCTCCCGGGTGGCGACGGCGCCGGTGGGATTGTTCGGGAAGCAGAGGTAGATGAGATCGGCGTGCTCCTGCGGCGGCTCCGGGACGAAGTTGTTCTCGGCGGTGCAAGGCATGTAGATGATGCCTTCGTAGCCCCCGCTCGCCGTCGCGACGCCGGTGTGGCCGGCCATCACGTTTGTGTCGACGTAAACCGGGTACACCGGGTCGGTGATCGCCACCCGGTTTTGGTGACCGAGAATGTCAAGGATGTAGCCGCAGTCGGACTTCGAGCCCTCCGAAAGGAAGATCTCGTCCGCCGCGATTTCAATCCCGCGGTCGCTGTAGTCGTGCTGCGCGATTTTCTCGCGGATGAACTCGTATCCCTGCTCGTGCCCGTAGCCGCGGAACGTCTCCCGATGCGCCAGTTCATCGACGGCGCGATGCATCGCCTGCACTGCGGCGTCCGGGAGCGGCTCGGTCACGTCACCAATCCCGCAGCGGATCACCCGCTGCGCGACTTCCGGATTGGCATCGGTGAAGTCCTTTACCCGCCGCGCGATCTCCGGGAAGAGGTAGCCGGCCTGCAGCTTCAGGTAGTTTTCGTTCAGGTATGCCATAGCTCAGTTCTCAAAATCCGGTCCGCTGCATCACAGCGACACGACGCCCACCCCTCAGCACGCGCTCCCGAAGTTTGTCATGTCGACCGGAGCGCAGCGGAGTGGAGACATCTCTTGCTGCCTCCGCCGCGCCGGAAGCAGAGAAAGATTAGAGATTCCTCCACTTCGGTCGGAATGACAGGATTGGAGCGGCGCCGGGAGACGTGAGCTCCGTGGCGTGCGAGCGCTGAGTGCCGCTACCGCCTGCGGCGATTCAGCTCCCGTAGCGCTTTGCGACCTCGCTCCAGTTCACCACGTTCCACCACGCCTTGAGGTAATCGGGGCGGCGGTTCTGGTAGTTCAGGTAGTAGGCGTGCTCCCACACATCGACGCCGAGCACGGGTGTATGTCCGTCCATCAGCGGGCTGTCCTGGTTCGGAGTGGACATGACTTCGAGCTGGCCGCTCTTGTTCTTGATCAGCCAGGCCCAGCCGCTGCCGAAACGTCCCGCGCCGGCGGCGTTGATCTTCTCCTTCAGGCCGTCGAGACCACCGAAGGTGGATTTGATCTCGTCGGCGAGTTTACCGGAGGGTTCGCCGCCGTTCGGGCCCATGATTTGCCAGAAGAAGCTGTGGTTGGCATGGCCGCCGCCGTTGTTGCGTACCGCAGTGCGAATATCTTCCGGCACCGCGTCCATGTTGCTGATCAAATCTTCGATCGACTTCGCCGCGAGTTCGGGCTTGCTCTCGAGCGCTTTGTTCAGGTTCGTGATGTAGGCCTGATGATGCTTGGTGTGATGGATCTCCATCGTGCGCGCGTCGATATGCGGCTCGAGAGCGTCGTAAGCGTAGGGAAGTTTCGGTAATTCGTAAGCCATAGTCGCCTAACGTCCGATGCGCAGCCCAGCGCGTCAATGGAGGGACGACCTCCGTGTCGTCCATGATCGAAACGAGAATCCAGGACGGGACGGCGCCCGTCCCTCCACTCAACCGCAGCGGTAGTGGCTCGGCGGATGGAAGGTGCCGCGGCGATAGTTTACATACGTCGCCAGCGCCAGCAGCGGGAAGTTTTGCCGGTACATGTCGTACTTCAGGTAAAACACTCCCGGAAAACCGGTGCCGGTGATCTGCGGCTCGTCCCACGCGCCGTCGCGGTTTTGCGTCGAGAGCAGGTAACGCAATCCACGTTGCACACTCGGCCGGTCGAGATCGCCACAGGCGAGGATGCCCATCAACGCCCACGCGGTCTGCGAGGCGGTACTCTCGCCTTTGCCCTTCAACACCGGCGTCTCATAAGTGACCGGCGATTCGCCCCAGCCGCCGTCATCGTTCTGGCAACTCTCCAGCCAATCGCGTCCGCGCAGAATCCAATCCTGCGACATGTCTTCATCGATCGCGCGGAGACCACGCAACACCTGCCACGTGCCGTAGATGTAGTTCACACCCCAGCGGCCGTACCACGAGCCGTCGTCTTCCTGCGTATCGATGAGGTATTGCACCGCGCGGCGGACGCATGGCTGCTTCACGTCGAACCCGATGTAGCCGAACAGCTCCAGCGTCCGCGCGGTGAGATCGCTGCAGGTCGGGTCGAGGATCGCGTTGTGATCGGCGAACGGCATGTCCTCGAGCCAGTGCTGCGTCACTTCCTTGTCGAACGCCGCCCAGCCGCCGTCGCGGCATTGGAAGCTCAGCTGCCAATCCAGCGCCCGCCGGAAGAGCTGCTCCAGCTCCTCGGTTTTCTCCGGCTTCGCCAGTCGCAGACCCATCAAGACCATCGCGGTGTCGTCGGTGTCAGGATAATAGACGTTGTTGTATTCAAACGCCCAGCCGCTCGCCTCGACGCCCGGATTGTCCACCGTCCAATCGCCGCGCAGCCGCACCTCCTTGCTGACAAGCCACTCGGCCGCTTTCCGCAGCGCAGGGTGATCAGCGGGCAAGCCGGCCTCCGCCAGCGAGATCATATTGATCGCAGTATCCCAAACCGGCGAGAGACACGGCTGAATCCGGAAATCTTCCGGATCATCCACAAACAACCCGCGGAAATCCGCCAGCGCCTTCTGGTAAGCCGGGTGCGTCTCAGGATAACCCAGAGCCCGCATCGCGATCAGCGCGTTCAGCATCGCCGGGAAGACCGCCGCGAGGCCGTCGCTCCCCTCGCCGATCCGCTCCAGCATCCAACGCTCCGCCTCCTCCAGCGCGCGTTTCCGCATCGGTCGCCAGCCGACCTTCGAGATCAGCTTCAGCGCGCGGTCGCAGCGCAGGAAGAAATTCCGCCACGCGAAAAAGCGCCGGTCACGCGGCAAGGTGAAGTTCTTATCCTCGGTGCCGAGCGGATACAGCTCGTGGAGTTGCTGCGCTTCCGGCAGATCGCGGGTCGGTTTGAAGTGATTGATGATCGCGAGCGGGATGAGCATGGCCCGGCTCCACGACGACATTTTGTAGATGTGGAACGGCGCCCAGTTCGGCAGCAGAATCATCTCCACCGGGATCGACGGCAGGTAGTGCCACGGGAATTGCCCCAGCAGCGCGAGGTAGAGCTTGCTGTAGGTGTTCATCCGCGGAATGCCGCCGAGCCGCAGGATGTTCGCGCGCGCTTCCTGCATGAACGGCAGATCCGCCGAGTGACCGGCGAGCTTGAGCGCGAAGTACGCCTTCACGGAGGCGTTCACCTCGCTCGGGCCGCCGTAGTAGATATTCCAGCCGCCATCGGGCAGCTGCCGCTCGAGAATGTGGCGGACGCAACGTTGCTGCAGCGTCTCATCCACCTGCCCGAGCCAGTGCATAAAAAGCACGTAATCGGAGCAGAGGGTGCTATCGACGATCAGCTCACCGCACCAATGGCCATCCGGATGTTGCTGCCGCAGCAGGTTCGCCTGCGCGCGGGCGATGGAATCGGAGAGATCACCGCTGCTCGGCGCGTACGCGGCCGACGTATCCGGCGAGGCGCTGGGTAATGGAATGACGTTCGACGGTGCAGGAGGCATGACCGATCAAGAGGCGAGTGCTTCCACTTCGGCGCGTTTGCCCGTGACATGTCCGTTGCCGGAAGTGACGCCGTTAAACGCCGCGATATCGTTGCCGCGTCCAGTCGCTTTCGGCTTCGCGCCGAAGTTAAATTTCACCGTCTTCCAGGTGTCGCCCTTTTGTGAGTTCAACCCGAGGCTGGCGGTCGGCTCATACCCGCAATGCGTCATGCAATTCTCGCACCGCGAATCACGCGCGACGCCATCGACGACACCATACTTCGTCCAATCGACACTCCCGAGCAATTCCGCGTAGCTGTTGTAATGGCCGGTGCCGTTCGTCCCCACCTTGTCGGTCATGAAATAACAGGGCGCTTTCCAGCCGGCCATGTTGCGCGTCGGGATCGCCCACGCGGAGCAGGTCAGATCGCGCTTCCCGGCGAGGAATTCGAAGTAAACCGGCGTGCCGAAGAACGTGTAGCGCTGCATCCACTCCTCCATCTTCGCGAACTTCTGCACCGTCAGGCTGCGCGTGAGGAAGAAATTCTCCGGCTGCAGATTGAGCCGTTTGATCATGTCCTGCTTGGCGGCGTCGTACTCGTAGCCGGGCGTGATCGTGTGTCCGTCCACGCCCATGTCCGAGAGGAAATCGAACAGCTGCTCGAGTTCCTCCATGTCGGTCTCTTTATAGACGGTGGTGTTCGTCGCCACCTGGTAGCCGAGCAGCTTCGCCATCTTGATCGCGAGCACGCATTCCTTAAAAACGCCTTCGCGTTCGACGATGAGATCATGCGTCCGTTCCAGCCCGTCGAGGTGCACGTTCCAATACATCCAGTCGCTCGGCGCGATCGTCTGCTTCGCAGCATCCTTCGGCCCCTTCCGCACCTCGGCGGCGTCCTTTTCGCTGATCAATCCACCGGTGAGCAGCTCCGCCACTTTCTCCTCCACAAACGCGGCGCGTTTCGGCACCTGCGTCGCCAGCCATTCGCGCATCTTTTTGCGCATGAACATCGCGTTCGTGCAGACGTAAACGATCCGCTTCTGCTCGAGCAGGCCGGCGATCAGCGCCTCGATGTGCGGGTAGATGAGCGGTTCGCCACCGCAAATGGAAACCATGGGCGCGTTGCACTCCTGCGCGGCGCCCAGGCAATCCTCCAGCGCCATCATGTCTTTGAGCGACGTCGAGTACTCCCGGATCCGGCCGCAGCCCGTGCAGGTGAGATTGCACGTATGCAACGGCTCCAGCTGCAGGACCGTGGCAAACTTGTCGGTCCGGCGCAATTTATGGCCGATGATGTACGCGGCGATTTTAGTCGTCAGCGCGAGCGGGAATCTCATAAGTGGCCGGATAGTAACAAGGTCGGTCGGTGTGTCAATGACCGCGGGCCAGGTGAGGCGACCACCACCAGCGCCTGAAACGAAGATCAGAATCATGGCAGAAGCTCAAACCGAGACCGTGGCCGTGCTCGGCGCCACCCCAAAAAGCGACCGCTACGCCTACCGCGCCATGCAGATGCTGCGGGAATTTGGCCACCGCGCGATCCCGGTAAACCCTGCCTTCGACGAGGTGCTGGGCGAGCGTTGCTACCGGAGCATCGCCGACATCCCGGAGCAGGTGCAGACCGTCACCATGTATCTCGGCAAGCAGCGCTCCGATCCGCTGATCAACGACATCATCGCCGCCAAACCGAAGCGGATTATCATGAATCCGGGCGCCGAAAACGACGACTTGGCCGAGAAAGCTCACGCCGCCGGCATCGACCCGATCTACGACTGCACTTTGGTGATGCTGCAAACCGGCAGCTTCTAGCCCCGGCACGCGCTGTATGGCGCGTGCGCTGTAGCTGCTCGCCTATGGCGAGCACGGGTCTGGGGCCACGAAACACCCGAGGCGCGAGCCCATACCCGTGTCGCCCGCACCCGCCTGCAACGCTGTAGCAC
>JACCZQ010000008.1 GCA_013695905.1 Chthoniobacterales bacterium | reverse complement strand
GAGTCACCACGACCGCGGCGACCGCGCCGAGGCGGCGCCGCATGCGCAGCGCGGTGGTAATCAGCTGCCCGAAGCGGCTGCGGTCCTGCCAGACGTGGCCGCCGATCGAGACGAGGCCGACGCTGATGCCGACGTCGGCGAGCACGTTGATCGTGCCCTGCATCGTATTCGCGATGGTGAAGTAGGCGTACTCCCGCTGGTCGAGATAGCGAACGAGCAGAATGCCGCTGAGGAAGCTGATCAGCTGCACGCCGGCTTGGCCGAAGGCGAAGCTGCCGACGACGCGCGCGCGGTAGAGCGCGCGGCGGATCATGGGCGCCGACGACTCGTCGAGGAGCGGCGGAGAAGTCGGGCCGAAGAAGCTCATCGCGCGCCGGGCCGGTAGGACCAGCGGTGGCGTGGCCGGTCCTCGCGGAGGCGCAAGTTACAAACTCGCGCCACCGGAGAGGTTACGAAGACTGGGGGCGGTTGATGTGCGCCGGAGTTTGGCCGTTGCCATGGCCGTTCGCGTGCAGGGCGGGCGCGGGCACGCCGTGCCGATCTTCCTGCGCTGGAGGCGGCGTATTGTAGTACTCCGAATACTGGTAGTAGTAGTACTCCGGCAGCGAGGTATCAACGTAATTGAGAATCACGCCCGGGACATTGACCTGCCGGTTGTAGAGCAAATCGAGCGATTTCTTCGTCAGGCGCGCGGAGGTGTAGGAGAGGCGGACCACGAAGAGCGTGGCGTCGATCTTCGGCGCGAGGCTGGTGGTATCGTCCGCGGCCAGGACCGGCGAGCTGTCGATGATAATGTAATCGTAGTGCAGGTAGAGATCCTGGATCAGGCGATCGGTCGTATCGCGCAGGAGGTGCTCGCTGGGCTGCGAGAGCGCCTGTCCGCGCGGGAGCACGAAAAGGCTCGGGTAGGCGGTCGGCACGACCACTTCCTGCCAGTTCACTTCGCCCTTCAGGACCTCGGCAAAACCGATTTTCGAGGAGATGTCGAACGCCTCCCGTTGCGCGCCGCGCCGGAGATCGCCATCGATGAGGAGCGTCTTGGCTCCGGAAAGCGCGAACGTGATCGCAAGATTCGCGGAGATGGTGGACTTGCCCTCGTTAGGCACGGCGCTGGTGACGAGGAGCGTCTTCGGCCGCGGGCCTTCATAAGGCATGAAGAAGATGGACGATCGGATATTTCGATACGACTCCGCAAAGATGTGGCGGGCGTCGTCCGGCTGCAGCAGGGTGACGCGGCCTTTGGTTTTCTCCCGCGGGATCTGGCCGATCACGTTCTCGGAAAAGTGATTCTGGAACTCGCTGAGCGAGGCCATCCGGTCGTCGATGCGGTCGAGCAGCAGGAGGATACCGATACCGGCAAACGCGCCGATCCCGAGGCCGATGAGCAGGCTCTTGAGGAGGCCCGGCCGCACGGAGATGGGCATGGTCGCCTGCTCCATGATCGAGACCTGATCGCCACCGTCCACAACCTGCGAGACGCCGACTTCCTTGAGGTTCGTGGTCAGGCGCTCGTAGAGAATCTTGAGGCGATCGACCTTGCCCTTGAGGCGATTGAAGACCGCGAGGCGCTGGCTGAGATCGAGCGCTTTGGTTTCCCACTCCTTCACGTTCTCCTGCAGATTTTCCATCTGTTTGCCGATGGACGTGCGGCGGGTGGCGAGCTTCTCGACCGCGTCGGCGCGGAACAGCTGGATGAGGCTTTCCTGCTTGGCGATCTCGTCGTTCAACCGGATAATTTTCGGGTGCCGCGGGCGGAGATCCCTGGCGAGCGTGTCGCGGTCGGCTTTCAGCAGCTGCACGTTCTGTTTCGCCTTGAGGTATTCACCTTCGGGGCCGACATCCGAGAACGGCATCCCCTGCAGCGGCACTTCGCCGGCCGCGGGTGAGGCGCCGGTCTGCGGCGAGGTGGAGGCAGCCTGGCTGCGATCGAGGTTCTGATCGAGGTCGAGCTTTTCGAGCAGGTCGTACTCGGTCTTCAACATCGCATACTGTTGATTGAGCCGAACGAGATAGGCGGCGGCGCTGTTCCCCTCCTCCTGGATGAAGCCGATGTTGTTCTGCTTCTGGAAATCGAGCATCTCGTCTTCGGCGTTCCGGAGATCCTTCTCCACCTGGATGAGCTGTTCCGTGATGGCGGTGGTGACGTTGTGCCCCTGGTCCTCGCGCATCCCTTTTTTGAAATCGAGATACTTCTGCATCACCGCGTTCAGGTAGGCCTGCGTGTAATCAGGCGTGCTGCCGATCGCCTGCAGATCGAAGATGGAAGTGCGCGGCTTCTGGTTGACGGTGATGTCGATTTTGACCGGCTGTAGCTCAGGATGCTGCGCGCGGACGAGCGCTTCGGCGCTCCGGCGGACTTCGGCGCTTTGCATGAGCTGAATCTGGGTGCCGTAGAAATTGAGGCTATCCTCGGAGTAAACGGCGCTCTGCGCGATGTTGAGCTTGCCCGCGAGCATCATCTTCGAGGTGGAGAGGAACTGCGGCGGCGTCTGGTAAATCAACCACGCCTGGACGAAGAGCCCGAGGCAGATGGTGAGCAACGGAATCCACCAGCGGCGCAGCATGAGCGCCTTGTAGCGATGGATCCTCGTGATGAACGAGGTGGTCCACGAAGCGGCCGTGGGACGATCGAGAGCGGGAGATTGCATACTAGAAATTGATGGTGCGCGCCGGGACGAAAATCTGATCATCCGGCTGCAGCACGACGTCCTGGTCGGTCCGGCCGCGTTCGATGACATTCTTCACGTCCACGACGAAATCCTGTCCGCTCCGGCGCGTCACGCGCACCCGGCGGGTATTTGCAAAATCGCCGAACCCACCGGCGCGAATGATCGCTTTGCTGACGGTGTAGGTCTCATCCGGCGGGATCTCCTGCGGCCCCGGGCCTTTCACTGATCCGCTGACGTAAACCCGGCCGCGCGATTTTTCGCTGACGTACTCGAGAGCGATGATGACCGTGGCGTTGTAGTAATATTCCTTCTCGAGCGCCGACTTGATCGTGTAGGCGAGCTCCTTCGAGGTGCGGCCGGCGGCCTGGACGAGGCCGATGTATGGCACCTCCAGCTGCCCGTTGTCATTGACCCGGAGGCGCTGTGCTTCGTTGTCGCGGTCCTCGACCACGCGGAAGCTGATGTGATCGTTAGGCCCGAGCCGCTTCCGGTCGTCGAGCACCGTCATGGAATTGGTGCGCATGACCGCGCTGCTGGTCGCCGGCTCCGCCGGGATGGCGCGCGCGGGCGGCTGCATGGGCACCATTGACGGACTGCTGTCCTGCGCCGGGAGCGGCACCCTCGCGAGGAGTGATGCTGCGACGACGAATGTGAAGGCCCATTTTCTCATGCGATTCCAAGTGTTGCGCTCTGTTTAGAAGCTGTAGGTGCAGTCGATCATTACGCGATTCTGCCGATAATCGCGGAACTCGACGTTTGATTGTTTCCGGGTGTGCTGGTAGCGGGCGCCGAGGGTGACGTTCCGCGTGAGTTGATAGCCGAGGCTGAGGGCGCCGCCGTAGCGCTGCAGATGCTCGTTGATGAACCCGCCGGAATCTTCCGCGTCTTCATAGAAGAGCTCGGTCGTGAGGAGGGTGCGGTTGATGATGTTCCAGGTGGCGGTGTGCCGCACGTAGGTCAGCCGGATGAAATTCGAGTTCACGCCCAGCTGCGATTCATGACCGGCCGCGATGCGGTGGGTAAAGGCGGCGTTCACGCGGTGCGAGAGGAGCAGGTTGATGTAGAAATCGCTCAGATTTCCACGGTCGTTAAAAACGATGAACCGCTCGCTGCCCGGGAGGAAGCCCGGCGGGAACGGGCCGAGAACCACGTCGTCACCACCGAAGCTGATGTGCTGGTAACCGCCCGCGACGCGCAGCTTCAGGTAGTTCGTCAGCTGCGTCTCCACGAAGCCGCCGATGCTGAACGTGTCGGAATCGTTCAGCAGATTCTCATTATAATAGTTGTGCACGAAGCTCGTCTCGAGACCGACGCCGGTGGTCGAGGTGGCGGCGACGCTCACCGTCGCGGTCAACATCTCCGCATTCCGGTCGAGATAGGAGAAGTCATCGTTCGTGGCGATGAACGTGTAGTGGTCGTAGCCGAAGGTCACCACCGCCTTGTTCAAATCCCAGAGCACGGAAACACCGGCCGTATTCTGGAAGCGGCCATAATCCACCACGCCGCTCAGCTGCGGCTCGCCGATCGGGTCCTGCTCGAGTGAGAAGCGATCGTGGAAGTTGATGCGGAAATCGCCGATGAAGATGTCGAAGGACAACTGCGACCCCGGCGCGAGCAGGATGCCGTTGGTGTTGAACTGCGAGTTATCGAGGTAGAAAGCGTAGCCGACGCCGATATCGAAGCGCAGGGTGTTCAGCTGCGTGATCGGCCAGAGCGCGTTCAGGTTCACCTGCGGGCGGAAGATGAAATCCTCCATCCGATTCACTTCGGCGATGTTGATGTTGTCGTTGTACTCGAGACCCGCGGTCGCGCTGAAACGGAAGCGCACCGGACCCACGAGCAAATTGTAGGGAATCCGATCGAGCGACTGCCGGCGCGCTTCGGCCGCGGCTTCACCGGCGAGCGAGGGGCGGACCACGTCCTGCGCCTGGACGATCGAGGTGGCGCAAAGGATCGGCAGCACCAGAGCGAGCCCTGCGCGGCGGAAGGAAAAGGCCGGCCAGCGGCGTGATGAGTTACTGGCCATAAATGGCGAGCGAATTTGGTGAATCAGCAGAAGTAGTACCACAACGACGGAAAAGGCCATCTCTGCGGCGCGTCTCCGGGAAAAAGGCGCACCCCTCCACTGTGGTTTTGTTGTTGTTTCTGTCTCAAGCAGCTTGGTGGCGTCTCTTTTACGGAAATCACGCGAAAGCTTCAAGCTAAATCGACCTCGTTTCGCAGCAGAATCGCCTCTGGATTGCGTCGCGTTTCCTCACGATTCTGGCGGACGGCGTCCGCACATCAGCGGCAGAGCGGCAGCACGTTCGCGAAAAAATCCGGCGGGATTGGCGCGGCTTTAGCTTTTGAAAGTCGTTGTTATGAAACGCTTTCCCCTCCTCCTTGATGGTCAGCGCAATGTCGCCGCCGCCGCGCTGGTGGCACTCGCCCTCGCCACCGGCCAGACGAGTTTCGCCGCCGCGCCGGTCGAAGACACCAGTGCGAACCTCGCGAAGAACCTCGCCCGCATGAACAGCGGCGCGCAGATCGAGTGCACCACGCCCGATGGCCGCGTCACCGCCGTCGCCACTGCAAACGACCAGAACAAGAGCGCTGCCGCTCTCATCATGGACGACGATTCCCTCAGCTGCCCGCTGCAGGAAGGCGAGACCACTTTCGTCATCAAGCTGCCCCCCACATCGCTGCTCGACCGCTTCAGTTTCGTGAACGAGAACGCCACCGCGGCCGGCGAACTGAAAATCTCCGTCTCAAATCACAAGCTGCCCGCGAACAGCCCGCAGTGGGTCGACGTGGACGGCAGCATCAATTTCACCCGCAAACGCCTCTTCAATCTCTCGATGGTGGGCGTGGAAGCGCGCTACCTGAAGCTCGCCTTCAACGTCCAGAAGCCCGGCCGCATCGCCAGCCTCGGCCTCTACGGCGCCGAGACACTCGATCGCTTCGCCGCACGCCAGGAAAGGCAACAGCAACAATTCGGTTTCGCCGCCGAGGCCGCCCGCTACATCGCGCTCCGCTGGACCCCGGAGAACGGCAGCGCCGGAGGCCGCGGCTTCGAGATCGCAGAGATTCACGCCTTTGGCGATGTGCCGATGGCGTTCCTCTCCATGGACAGCGCGCCGGATCTTTACGCCAGCAACTCGAGCGCGCTGAAGTTCACCGGCCAGGGCAGCCCGGATCTTAGTAACACCCTCGGCACGATTGCCGTTCCGCCGACGCTTCCCGCCGTCAGCCCTTAGCCCGGATATTTCACCATTAGTCGGCGGCGGCCGTTGGGGGCCAAAGATCGAGGTGAAGCGGCGTTGCAGTGGGTTCGCGAGTCGGTTTTGAGCGCGCGGGAGACACTTCCCCTTACCCCCGTTGTTT